>NZ_JBHZCN010000005.1:0-120401 GCF_042755465.1 Kitasatospora sp. NPDC059160
GGGGTTGGTTTTTGTTTATACCCCCCGCGCCCGGCCCCGGGCCCCGCCGGGGCACGCCGCCCCGGGGGGGGGCTGACCGGGCGGGGACACCCCCCGCCGGGTCGGCACCGGCCGGGGCGCGGTGGTCGAAGGCGATCAACGGATCCCCGGTCAGCGGGTGTTCGACCACCGCGGCCCGGACGCCGAAGACCTCGGCCAGCAGCTCCGCCGTCAGCACCTCGCGCGGCGCCCCGGAGGCCACCAGGGCGCCGCGGTGCAGCACGTGCAGACGGTCGCAGACCGAGGCGGCGGCGTTGAGGTCGTGCAGCGCGACCAGGGTGGTGCGGCGCTGCTCCCGCAGCAGGGCGAGGAGTTCGACCTGGTGGCGGACGTCCAGGTGGTTGGTCGGCTCGTCCAGCACCAGGACGTCCGGCTGCTGGGCGAGCGCGCGGGCGAGCAGCACCCGCTGCCGTTCACCGCCGGAGAGCTGGGCGAAGCGGCGGTCCGCGGCCCCGGACATGCCGACCCGGTGCAGGGCCTCGGCGGTGATCCGGTGGTCCTCTGGGTCGTCGGCCGCGAACGCCCGCTTGTACGGGGTGCGGCCCATCGCGACGACCTCGCGCACGCTCAACTCGAAGTCCCCGCCGCGTTCCTGGGGCAGTGCCCCGATGTACCGGGCGGACTCGGCGGGCCGCAGCTCCGCCAGGTCCCGCCCGGCCAGCAGGACCCGGCCGGCGCTGGGCCGCAGGTGCCGGTAGACGGTGCGCAGCAGGCTGGACTTGCCGCTGCCGTTGGGCCCGACCAGTCCGGCGATCTCGCCCTCCTCGGCGACCAGGTGGACTCCGGCCACCACGGTGCGCCCGGCCAGGGCGACGCTCAGGTCCTCGACGGCGATCCTCAACTGCGCTCCAGTCGTCGGTCCAGCAGGTAGAGCAGGGTGGGGGCGCCGAGTACGGCGGTGACCACGCCGATCGGCAGTTCCTGGCCGTCCAGGGCGGTGCGGGCCACGGTGTCGACGACGACCAGGAGCACGGCCCCGGTGAGGGCGGACAGCGGCAGCAGGCGCCGGTGGTCGCCGCCGACGAGCAGTCGGCAGACGTGCGGGACCATCAGCCCGACGAAGCCGATCGCCCCGGAGACGGCGACCAGCACTCCGGTGAGGACGCTGGTGACGACGAAGACCTCGCGGCGCAGCCGGGTGACGTCCACGCCGAGTCCGGCGGCCGTCTCGTCCCCCATCAGCATCGCGTTGAGCCCGCGGGCCCGCGCCTGGAGCAGGGCCAGGCCGAGTGCCACGGCGGCGACGGGGACGGCGAGTTGGGACCAGACGGCGCCGCCGAGGCTGCCCATGAGCCAGAACAGCACGCCCCGGGTCTGCTGTTCGTCGCTGGTCTGCAGGACGAGGTAGCTGGTGATGCCGCCGAGGAACTGGGCGATGCCGATGCCGGCCAGCACCAGGCGCAGGGGGGAGAAGCCGCCGCCGCGCCGGGCCATCAGCCAGACCAGGGAGAACGCGGCGAGCGCCCCGGCGAAGGCGGCCAGGGAGACGGTGAGGCCGAGCCCGCTGCCGAGGGAGAGTTCGAGCCCGAAGGCGGTGCCGAGGACGAGGGTGGCGACCGCTCCGAGGGAGGCTCCGGAGGAGATGCCGAGCAGGTAGGGGTCGGCGAGCGGGTTGCGGACCAGGGCCTGGACGGCGGTGCCGACCAGGCCGAGTCCGGCGCCCACCACGGCCGCCAGCAGGGCGCGTGGGACGCGCAGTTGCCAGACGATGAGGTCGCGGGTGCCGGGCTCGGGGGCCCGGCCGGTGAGGTGGTGGGCGACCACCGACCAGACCTCGCCGGGCGGGATGTCCACCGAGCCGAGCGAGACGGCGGCGGTCAGCGCGAGCACCAGGGCGGCGGCGAGCGCGGCGGCCAGCGGCCCGGCCCGCAGGGTGCGGGCCGGGCGCCGGCTGTCCGGGCGCTCACTGTCCGGGCTCCCGTGGCCCGGGCTCCGGCTGTCCGGGCCACGATTGTCCGGGCTCCGGTTGTCCGGGGCCTCGGCGAGGTCGGCCGAAGTCACCGCCTACTGCCCGTTCTTGACGAGGTCGGGGTGGACGGTGGCAGCGATCTGCCGGACGGCGTCGGCGTTGCGCACACCCGCGATGGTGGTCACCTCGGAGCCGAGCCGGACGAAGTGCCCCTCTTGGACGGCCTTGAGGCCCTGGGTCGCCGGGAAGCCGCGCAGGAACGCCTCGGCGTCGTCGAAGGCCTTGCGGGTGTCCTGCTCGCTGCCGCGGTTGCGCACGGCGAGCTGGATCCAGTCGGGGTTCTTGGCCACCACGTCCTCCCAGGAGCCGGGCTTGAAGTCGGCGTCGCAGTCGGCGAAGACGTTGCGGGCACCGGCCTGGGTAATGACGGCGTTGGCCACCTGCCGGCCGCAGACCGCGACCGGCTGCTTGGTCCCGGCGTCGAAGTCGAAGACGAAGTAGCTCGGCCGCTTGTCCTCCGGGACGGCGGCGAGCGCGGTGCGGACCCCGCCGATCTGCTTCTCCATCCCGGTGACGAGTTCCTCGGCCCGGGCGCCGGTCCCGGTGACGGCGCCGAGGCGGCGGATGTCCTCCTCGATCCCGGCGAGGTCGGTGCGCGGCGCCTTGGCGGCCTTCGGGGTGCCGGCGCAGGCGGTGGAGAGCAGGTAGACGTGCTGGATGCCGGCCGCGGCGTACTCGGCCTCGCTGGGCCCGGTGGCGCCCCCGCCCATCATCGGCATCGCCCCGAAGGTGTCGACGTAGAGGTCGGCGCCGGAGTCGAGGAGCTTCTCCTTGGGGATGGTCTTGTCGCCGAGCACCGGGACCTTGGCGCCCTGCTCGGCGAGCGCGGCCGGCAGGGTGCCCTTGCCGGGCGGGAAGCCGGTGCCGATCACCCGGTCGCCCGCGCCGAGTTGGAGCAGCAGCTCCAGGCTCGACGCGTTGCTGGTGACGATCTTCGTCGGGGCCTTGGCTATGGTCGTCTCCTTGCCCGCGCAGTCGGCGACCGTGACGGGGTAGGCGGCCCCGGCGGGGGTGGCCTGGGCGGTGAGGGCGGCGCTGCCACCGCCACCGTTCCCGCCACCGCCGCTTCCGCAGGCCGTGGCGAACAGGGCGACGGCGGCCGCGATACCGCAGACGACGCGAGGGCGCATGAGGACTCTCCTGGTCGGTGATCGTGCTGAGGGCCCGCGCTGCGGACCCGGACCAGGTAGTCGGGCGGGGTCCGCACCGGGTTCCCGGGACTTCCGGGACTTCCGGAGCTTCCGGAGGCCCCCGTACCCAGTGGTCGCGCATAGGGTGGCCGGGTGGCAGACCTCACCGACCCGCGCGACGACCTCGGCCTGCCCGTACGGCTCGGGCCGCTGCCGCCCCGCCGGGTGGTCTCGCTGGTGCCCTCGCTGACCGAGGCCGTCGCCGCCACCGCGCCCGGCCTGCTGGTCGGCGCCACCGACTGGTGCAGCCACCCCGCCGAACTCGCCGTCACCCGGATCGGCGGCACCAAGAACCCGGACGTGCCGGGCGTCCTCGCGCTCGGCCCGGACCTCGTGATCGCCAACGACGAGGAGAACCGCCGCCCCGACCTGGAGGCGCTGCGGGCGGCCGGGGTTCCAGTGTGGGTCACCGACATCCGCACCCTGGACGACGCCTTCCGCTCGCTGGACCGGCTGCTCACCGTCGCCTGCCGACTGCCGCGCCCGGCCTGGCTGGACGAGGCGGAGGAGGCGTGGCGGGACGTCCGGCCGAGCGGTGACCGCGGCCCGCGGGCGGTCGTGCCGATCTGGCGCCGCCCGTGGATGGTGCTCGGCCGCGACACCTTCGCCGGGGACCTGCTGCGCCGCCTCGGCCTGCGGCTCGTCCACGCCGAGCACCCCGAGCGCTACCCGGCCGTGCCGCTGCCCGAACTGCTCGCCGACCGGCCGGACCTGGTGGTGCTGCCGGACGAGCCGTACCGCTTCACCGCCGAGGACGGCCCGGAGGCCTTCCCCGACATCCCGGTCGCGCTGGTCGGCGGACGGCACCTGACCTGGTACGGGCCCTCGCTCGCGGAGGCCCCGGCCGTCCTCCGGCGGGCGATCGAGCACCCGTTCGTCCAGGGGGAGACGACCGCACCATAGGATGACCGCCACTCGCCGGGATCACGGGATCACCGGCGACGAGTGGGGGGACCACCAATGAAGTTGCGCACCACCCGGCGGGCCACCGTCCTGGTGTCGGCCGTCGCCGTGTCGACCGCCGTCCTGGCGGGCTGCGGCACCGAGAGCGGTGACAAGCACCCGAGCGCCGGATCCGGCACCACCCTCACCGCGGCCTCCGCCGCGCCGACCGACACGTCGAGCGCGAGCCCGTCCGCGAGCACCACCCCGACGCCGAGCGCCTCCGCCTCTGCGAGCCCCGACGCCTCGCACAGCCCGAGTGCCGGCCCGAGCAAGGCCGCAAAGGCCTCGCCCACCACCCAGAGCGGCAACGCCCAGAGTGGGAACGCCAAGGGCAGCGGCGGCACCGCGGCCGGCGCGCCCGCCACCCAGCCGCCGGTCGAGAAGCCCGCCATCCCGGCGCCCGTACCGACCGCCAAGCCCGGCGCCGTCGCCCTCCCGGCACCGCCCGCGCCGCCCGCCGGCCACGTGCCCCCGGCGCAGAGCGGCTGCCAGCCCAGCAAGCCCCAGCCGGACGAGGCCAAGCCCGCGGTCGCCGCGGCGCTCACGACGGCCGCCGGCCAGTCCCGGGTGCTCAACCTCAGCTCGGGCGGCACCGACAGGCTCCCGCCGCTGCCGGTCAACCTGGTCAAGGCGATCGCCTGGCAGGAGAGCGGCTGGCAGTCCGGCATCCTCGCCTGCGACGGCGGGATCGGCACCATGCAGGTCATGCCCAACACCGTCAGCTGGATGAACGGCAAGTACGGCACCAGCTCCGACCCCAAGACCCTCACCGGGAACGTCCAGCTCGGCACCCAGCTGATCGACTGGCTGGTCGCCTACTACGGCGACTCCTCCTTCGGCGGCAAGTACGACCTCTCCCCCGACCCGGCCACCGGCAAGACACCGCTGCTCGACCTGGTCATCTCCGCGTACAACGCGGGCGCGGGCAACGTGCACTACACCACCGTCACCGACCCCACCTCGGGCGAGGTCGTCGGCAGCCTCGACATACCGAACCCGAAGTACGTCGCCAACGTGAAGGCGCTGATGGCGAGCCAGCCCTGGAACAAGGCGGGCTGACCGCCCCTTCGCAGCAGGACCGGCAGACACGGCACAGGGCCCGGGACGCGATCGCGTCCCGGGCCCTGCGTGTCCGGCTGCCGCCCGGACGTCAGCCGCGCGCGGCGGTGACGGCGGCGCCCAGCGCCTCCTTGATCCGGGGGCCGAGGCGGGCGAAGCCCAGCTCCTTCATGGCCGCACGGAGCAGCTCCTCGTCGCTCCGCCCGGTGCCGTCAGCGTCGATCCAGCGGACGACGGCGAGCAGTTCGTCCGCCGAGTAGGCGGTCACGGGGCGGCCGGGGGTGAAGTCCGGCTTCGCGGGACGGCCGGTGGCCGCCTCGGCGACGGGCTCGGGCTCGGGCTCGACCTCGACGGCCGGTTCGGGCTCGGGCTCCGCCTCGACCACGGCCTCGACCTCAGGGGCCACCTCGGCGACGACCTCGGGCTCGACCTCGGCGACGGCCCCGACGGCAGGGGCCTCGGCACCTACGACCGGAGCCTCCTCAACGACCTCGACCTCGGCCACCGGCTCGACGACCTCAACGACCTCGACGGCAGGGGCCTCGACCACGGCCTCCGGCTCGACAGCGGGCTCCTCGACGGCCTCGACCTCGACGGCGATCTCGGGCGCGACCTCGACGGCGGGCGCCTCGGCAACAGCCTCGGCCTCCTCCTCCGCTACGGCCGGAGCCTCCTCGACGGCGTCGACCTCGATCGGCGACTCCTCGACCTCAGCGGCCTCGGGCTCGGCGACCTCAGGCTCAGCGGCCTCGGGCTCGGCGACCTCAGGCTCAGCGGCCTCGGGCTCGGCGACCTCGACGGGTGCTTCCGCGATCACCTCCGGCTCGACGGCGATCGCGACCTCGACGGCCTCGGCCTCGGCAGTGACCTCGACCTCGGCGGCAGGCTCCTCGACCTCGACCGACTCTGCCTTCGTCTCGTCCGCTTCCTCCGCGACCTCGTCCGCCGTTGCGGCCTCGGCCAGGGCGGCGGTGGCGGCGGCCACCAGGTCGTCAGCGGCCGGGGAGGGCGCCGGGAGGGAAACCACGGCGACCGGAGCCTCCTCCTTCTCCTCCTCCACCGCAGCCGACTCGGCCTCGACGTCCGCCTCGGCCTGGAACTCGTCCACGGCCTCCGCCGAGGGGTCGGCCTCGGCCTCGACCTGGGCCTCAACCTCGGCCTCGGGCAGCTCGGTGTCCGTCTCCCCGGTGTCCAGCTCCTCGGCAGCCGGCTCCGCAACGACCGGCTCCGCGACGACCGGCTCCGCGGCCGACGACCCCGCCAGCCCGTCCCGCTGCCCGCCCGCGAGCGCCTGCCGCGCCGCGTACGCGGCCTCGGCGGCGCGGCGGTCGGCCTTGGCAGCGGTGAGTTCGGCGAGCAGGTCGGCGAGGCCGGCCTCCTCCAGGGTGGCGCGCAGGCCGCGGATGGTGGGCAGGCGGTAGAGGGTGCCCTCGTCGGCGGCGAGGCGTTCGACCAGGTCGGCCAGTTCCGCGAAGGCGAGCCCGTCGAGGTCGTGCTCGGGCAGCAGTCGGGCGAGGCCGCGCAGGCCGGTGTTGATCGGCTCGAAGGCCTGGGCGGTGCGCTCGACCAGGCTGCCGTCGGCGGGCACGCGCGGGAGGGTGCCGGCGGGGGCGACGGCGGCCCACGCGCGGCGCTCGATCTCGGCGGAGGTGAGCGCCTCGTGCAGGTCCTCGCGGCGGACCTTGCGGTCGTGGGCGAGGGCGGCGGCCTGCTTGCGCAGCGAGCGGCCGCGCAGCCAGGACAGCTTGACGCCGTTCTCGCGGCGCCAGGTGCTGTCCGCGGTGGCGGCGGCGAGGGCGACGAGGTCGGCGTCGTACGCGGCGTCGGTGAGGGTGGCGGAGGTGCGGCGGACCCGCTGGAGCATCTCGACCAGCAGCGCGGTCTTGGCCACGGTGTCGGGCTCGTCCAGCTTGACCTCGGCGGCCATCGCGGTGACGGCTTCCCAGGTCTGCTGGAGGTCGCTGCCACGGAGTTCGGCGAGCGCGGTGGAGGCGGCGCGGGCGTCCTCGGGGGTGGCGACGGTGTCGACGGCCGCGTACCAGGCGTGGGTGTCGGCGCTGAGCGTGAAGGCCCCGAGTTCGGCGTAGCGGCCGAGGTCCTCGCGGAGGTCGGGCTCCGCAGCGGCGTCCTGGGGGTCCTTGACGTCTGCGGCGTCGGCGACGTCCGCCGGGTCGGCTGCGTCGGCGTTGCGCGAGTGAAGCACTGTCATGTGAGGTCCGGTTCTGGGCGACGACGGCGGGGCTGACGGCGAGGGGGCGGCGGCCCGGGTGCACGGGGCCCCTGGGGCGGGACCGGGGGGCGTGCGGGTCGGACCGCCGGTTGTGGAGGCCCAGAATACGGGTGCCCGTTCGAGCCTTGCACGCACCCACCGCCGGACGGACTGGTGTCGTATGCCGTACCGCCCGCCTGGCCGCTACTCGGGAGGGCCACCCGGGTGGCCCGGTGCTGGTCCGGACGGGTGGCCGGGGTGCTCCGTCCGGGGCGGGCCCGGCTCGGGTGGAGCGGACCGTCGGAGCCGGTCGAGCGGGACGGTGCGCAGGCCGCGGCCGGGCCGGGTGGGCGGCGGGTGGTGGCCGGCCCGGCCGAGGGCGGCCAGGTCGACCGGCGCGAGGTAGGCGTGGAGCGCGGTGCGGTGCCACCAGGCGCCGGTTTCGCGCAGTTCGCGCCATCCGGTGAACCGGTAGAGGTGGAGGGTCGACCGGACGTGGGTCGGCGGGGCGTCGGGGAAGGGGTTGTGGCGCAGCAGCCGCAGTGTCGCCCGGTCGCCGGCCAGCAGGCGGGCGACGAAGGGCAGGAACCAGGGCCGGGCGTAGGCGGGCGAGATGCCGGCGAACCACATCAGCCAGTCCAGGCGCAGGTGGTAGGGGGCGTACTGGCGCGGGAGGCGGCGCACGTCGCCGGGTTTGCCCTTGAAGCCGTACTCGCGCCAGACGGTGTGCGGGGTGACGACGGCCTCGTCGGTGCCCTCGACGACGACCTCCCGGCGCAGGCGGTTGACGCTGCCGAAGGCGCCGTAGGTGTTGACGAGGTGCAGCCGGTTGAAGGAGCGGTTCATCACCTGGCCCCGGGAGAGCAGGTTGCGCACCGGCCAGTAGCTGAGCACGAGGACGGCGGCGGTGACCGCCATGACCACCGCCTGGTACCAGACGGGGGCGTCGGGGACGGTGTGGGCGCGGACGGGCAGGCCGAGGCGGGCCGGTTCGACGGCGGCGAGCGTGAGCACGACGGTCAGCCAGTTGAGCCAGGCGAAGTTGCCGGAGGCGATCAGCCACAGCTGGGTGGCGATCACGGCGCAGGCGGCGTAGCTCGCGACGGGCTGCGGGAGCAGCAGGCCGATCGGGACGAGGAGTTGGACGACGTGGTTGGCCGCCACCTCGACCCGGTGCAGCGGGTCGGGCAGGTGGTGGAAGAACCAGCTGAGCGGTCCGGGCATGGGCTGGGTCTCGTGGTGGTAGCGCAGGCAGGTCAGGTCGCGCCAGCAGCTGTCCCCGCGCAGCTTGATCAGCCCGGCGCCGAACTCGACCCGGAAGACCAGCCAGCGCATCAGCCAGAGCACGGGGGTGGGCGGGGCGGTGTCGGCGTTGCCGAGGAAGGCGGCGAGCGAGCCCGCTTCGAGCAGCAGCGACTCCCAGCCGAAGGAGTACCAGGTCTGCCCGACGTTGACGATGGAGAGGTAGAGGGCCCAGAGCACCGCCCACACCGGGATCGAGGCCCAGAGCGGGAGGACGTCGCCGAGGCCGGCCGCCACCGCGGCGGCCAGTGCGGCGCCGGTCAGGGCGACGGCGGTGAAGAAGCGGTCGCTGTAGTGGAGGTGGAAGAGGCCGGGCGAGCGGCGGAACGGGACCCGGGCGGTGAAGCGGGGCACCGGGAGCATGCCGTCGGTGCCGATGAGGGCGCGGAACTGCGCGGCCGCGTTGAGGAATCCGATCAGGTAGAGGCCGGCGAGCAGGCGTTGGACGAGCAGTCGGCTCAGCCAGTAGTCGGGGGCGGCGAACCAGTTCATCCAGTCCATGCGGCCCATGCCTACCACCGGCGGACCGGCGGCGGACGGCGGCTCGCTGGTTGCGGCCCGGCCGGGACGGCGGGCCCTACCGGGACAGCGGTCTCGGCCGGGACAGCGGGTCCGGCCGGGACAGCACTGTGGCGGGGAGCCTCTCCTCGGGGGTGAGAGGCGCCCCGCCACAGTGGTGGGCAGTGCGGGTGGTGCGATGGGCGGTGCGGTTGATGCGGTTGGCGCGGTTGGCGCGGTTGGCGCCGTCGATACGAGTGGTGCGAGTGGTGCGAGTGGTTCGGTTGGTGCGGTGGCCGGTTGCGCCCGGGCGCCGTGCTGCCGCGCACGAGCGACGGTCGGCCGCTCAGCTCGGCAGGACGAGTCCGGTGCCGCCGGCGATGCCCGGTCGGCCGGTCGCGGTGGCCGCGCCGTTCTGCTGGAGCCGATCGACCAGCAGGGCCGCCAGGGTGCCGAGTTCCTCCTCGGTGCGGGACTGGGCGGTGACGTCCATGCCGACGGTGAGGACGCCGTTGACCTGGCCGGTGCGCGCGGTCCGCAGCGGGGTGCAGGTGAAGCTGAAGATCTGCTGGATGCGCTGTGCCTCGGGACGGCCGGACTGGATCCGGACGTCGTTGAGGACGGTGGCCCGTCCGGTGTGGAAGGCCTCCGCGACGGCCTGCTGGAGGCCGGCCGCGCCGAGCTGGGGGTAGGCGGTGCCGATCGAGCCGTACGCCACCGGGGCGCCGAAGGTGTCGGCGTGCTGGGCGTTGGCGTAGCGGATCTCCTGGCCGGGGCCGTCGGTCAGCATGATGGGGAACGGGGAGCCGTCGAAGGCGGCGAACATCTCCTGCTGCTGGGCGAGCAGGTTGTCGCGCAGCCGGATCTCGGAGAGCAGCGCCTCGGCGAGGTGCTGGATGTCGCGCAGCCGCTCGCGTCCCCACTGCCGGGGTTCCCGGTCGAGGACGCAGACGGTGCCGATGACGGTGTTGGTGTCGTCCACGAGCGGGGCGCCGAGGTAGGCCCGGACGCCGAGTTCGTCCACGACCGGGTTACCGGCGAACCGGGGGTAGGCGAGGATGTCGTCCAGTGCGAGGGGTGAGCGCTGGGCGACCACGTGCGGGCAGAAACCGTGACTCATCGGCATCTGTCGGGTGGGGAGGTCGAAGGCGATGCCCCGATCCGCCCAGGACGCGCCTTCTTCGGCCGCCAGGTCGGAGGAATTTGGCGGAATGTAGAGCCCCCGGAACATCTGGCGCTCGTCGTTGATGAAGTTGACCATCGCGATGGGAGCGCGGGTGATGCTGGCTGCCAGGTGGGCGAAGCGGTCGAAGGCCTCGTCCGCGGAGGGTTCGTTGAGACCCAGGCTGCGCAGCCTGCGGGTCCGCTCGGATTCCCCGGCAGCACTCGGGAACTGGCCTTGAGTGCTCATCACATCAGTCATGGCGCACATGTAATCAGACATCCGGGCGCCGCGGTGCTACCGGTACCGGCCACCGACGTTGCTGATGGACAGTCAAAGCAGCATGTGAGCGACCACGGGCGCTCCGGCCGAGGGGGGAAGGTCAATCCCCTCCCGACCCCCTGGCAAAACCCGCCCCGAAGCGGACGGGCCGAATCCCGCCATTCCAAGATCCACTATGTGTGGATCCCATGTGCCCATATGACAATGAGCCCTGCCGAAGACACGGACGGTAGTTCCCCGGGCCCCACGGGAGCGCCGCCCCTAGGGTCCGTCTTCAAACTCCCGTCGTCCGCCCGGAGGGCGGGCGGGGCGGCGTTGGGGTGCGTGCATCGCAAGGCGGAGGAGGGAGCCCAATGCAGCGCATTGGCGACCGACGACAACGCGGCGAGGTGCGTGCCCCGGCGTCGGCCCGCAGACGGGAGTTCGAAGACGGACCCCAGGTCCGCATGCACCGATGGCTTGGAAGCGATCGGCACCGCCACACCTCCACACCCCCACCCGAACCCTCAGGGGGAGCGGCCGGAGCGGCATCTACGGCATGAACGGGAGGCACGACACCCACCGGAATGAGAGGACCAAGCATGGCGATGGACTACTTCACCGACGAACGACACGAGAGCCTCCGGGCCGAGGTGCGTGAGTTCGCGGAGAAGGAGGTGCGTCCTCAGGTGGCCCGGATGGAGGCCGACCGGGAGATCGAGTTCGAGCTCTCGCGGGAGATCGCCCGCCGCGGCTGGATCGGCGTCACGATCCCGCGCGAGTTCGGCGGCCTGGGCCTGGGACACCTCGCCAAGACCGTGATCGTCGAGGAGCTGGCGCGGGTCAGCGGTGCGATGGGCGCGATGGCACAGGCCTCCCAGCTCGGCGTCGCCAAGGTCATCCACTTCGGTTCGGACGCCCAACGCCGGTCGTGGTTGCCGAAGTTCGCCTCCGGGGAGTGCCTGCCGACGATCGCGGTCACCGAGCCGGAGTCCGGCGGCCATGTGCTCGGCATGGGCGGCACCGCGCGTCGCGAGGGTGACGAGTACGTGCTGAACGGCCGCAAGGTGTTCGTCGGCAACTCGCACATCGGCGACGTCCACGGCGTGGTCTTCCGTACCGGCCGGGGCAGCAAGGGGCTGTCCGCCTTCCTGGTCGAGAGCGACCGGCCCGGCTTCCGCACCGGCACCGTCGGCACCCAGGGCGGCCTGCACGGGTTCAGCTTCGGCGAGCTCGTCTTCGAGGACTGCCGCGTCCCGGTCGGCAACCGGCTCGCCGAGGAGGGGCAGGGCCTCGACGTCGCCTACTCCTCCTCCACCCTGTACGGCCGGCTGAACCTGGGCGCCGTCGCGCTCGGCATCCACGTCGCCGTGGTGGAGGACACGGTGCGCTACGCCGAGGAGCGGGTGCTCTACGGCAAGCCGATCAACCAGCTGAACAGCATCGCCCTCAAGCTCGGCGAGATGCAGTCCCGGCTGATGACGGCCAAGTTGGCCGCTTACCACGCCTCGCACCTGCTCGACAACGGCAAGGCCTGCGACGCCGAGCTGATGAACGCCAAGCTGATCAACACCGAGAACGCGATGGACTCGGCACGTCAGGCGATGGAGATCTTCGCGGCGCGCGGCACCCAGGAGGAGCACAACATCATCCGCTACCTGCGGGACGCCACCCACATCTACGCCCCGGCCGGCACCTCGGACGTGCAGAAGCTGCGGCTCGGACAGGTCGCGACGGGCACCTACGGCAAGCAGTGGTCGGCCGAGCTGGCCGACCTGGCGAGCTGGGCGTGGACCGAGCTCAACGCGCTGGAGTCCGGGGCCTCCGGGGCCGCCCGCGCCGCCGGGGTCTCCCCGGCGGAGGAGCTGTACGGGTACAGCCCGCGCGGGGTCCGGGGCGTCCGGAGCGCTCGCGTGGTGCCGCTCTCCGCGGCGGGGTGAGCCGCGCGGCGGGGTGATCCGCACGGAGGACCGAGCCACGCGGAGGACCGAGCCGCGCGGAGGACCGAGCCGCGCGGCGGGAGCGCCGGATCCGCAGCCGCCGCCCGGATGGTGGCGAACTTTCGGTATGACGACGATTTGACCTGCTCCTGACGGCTCCCCGAGAGGCCCACCGACCTCCCGAGGAGCCGTCCCCGCTCCGCACCGACCGCGCTGAGCTGCGACGATCCGTCGGCGAACGCTCCGACCGGAACTGGCCGTTCCTGCCATCGCCCGTTCACATATCGTCAGTTGATGTTGCGATGGGGCCACCTGGGACTGATAGGTTTCCTGCCGTCGGCGGCCGAGCTGCACCCGCACGGACGGTGACACCGCGTCACCCCGTCCGGCGACCCCGGGCCTCGGCTCCCTGACGCCCGGTCCGGTCCGCTCGGGCCGACCCACCGTCCGGACCCGAGACCCGGCCTGCAACTCGGCCCTGCAACAAGGAATCAGATGCCAGGCATATCGGCCCCCCGCACGGGCCACCGCGCCGGCCGGTCCGGCTCCCTCCGCAGCTCGCTCCTCGCCCTCGTGCTGGTCCCCAGCCTGGGCCTCGCCGCCGCCTGGGGCTACGCCGCCTACCTGCTGCGCGACACCGCGAACCGCACCGCGCTGCTGGCCGGCACCGCCGCCGTCGCGCTGGTGCTGCTGGTCAGCCTGGTCCGCGGCATCCGGGCCGCCCGGTCGCTGTCCGCCCGGCTCGCCGGACTGCGCGGCGACACCTTCGCGCTCGCCCAGCACGAGATCCCCGAGATCGTCGGCCGGCTGCGCGCCGGGGAGCCGGTGCCCACCCCGCCCACCTGGGCACCGTCCCGGCGGGTCGGCGACGAGGTCCAGCAGACCTCCGACGGCCTGGCCGCCGTCCGGCAGGCCGCCGTCGCCGCCATCGTCCACCAGGCCCAGGGCCGCGAGGGGACGAAGAAGGTCTTCCTCAACATCGCCCGCCGCACCCAGATCCTGATCCACCGGCAGATCAGCATGCTCGACGCGCTGGAGCGCGAGCACGAGGAACCCGAGCTGCTGCGCGAACTGTTCGCCGTCGACCACCTGGCCACCCGGATGCGGCGCAACGCCGAGAACCTGGTCATCCTCGGCGGCGCACTGCCCGCCCGGCGCTGGCGCAACGCCGTGCCCGTGGTCAACGTGCTGCGCAGCGCCGTCTCCGAGACCGAGAACTACGCCCGGGTCGTCGTCCAGGGCGTGCCGCGCGCCTCGCTCAGCGGGCAGGCCGTCGCCGACGTGATCCACCTGATCGCCGAGCTGATCGAGAACGGCACCACCTTCTCCCCGCCGTACACCCAGGTGCAGGTCTCGGCCCAGGAGGTCCCCAAGGGCCTGGCGGTCGAGGTCGAGGACCGCGGCCTCGGCATGACCGAGGAGGAGTACGAGCGGCTCAACGAGTACCTGGCCAACCCGCCCGAGCTGGACGTCTCCGCGCTCGGCGACGACCTGCGGCTCGGCCTGTTCGTCGTCGCCCGGCTCGCCGCCCGGCACGACATCCAGGTCACCCTGCGGCCCTCGCCGTACGGCGGCACCCGGGCCGTGGTGCTGGTGCCCTCGGTGCTGCTGGAGCAGGCGGAGCAGCCGGCCACGGTGCCCGGGCTGCCGTCCGGCGCACGGGTCACCCGGACCCCGGTGCCTGAACCGCGGCCGTCCGACGGCGACTTCGGCGTGGTCGACGACGAGCTGTCCGGCGCGCTGGCGGGGGTGCTCAACGGGCTGACGAGCAACACCTCGGGCGGGGTCGACGGGATCGGTGGCGTCGGTTCCCCGGCGGTGCCGACGGCACCGACGGAGCCGGCAGGCGGCGGGGCCGACGGCGGGGTGATCCTCGGCGAGCTGCTCGCGCGGCAGGAGTTCGGACCGCAGGAGTTCGGCCAACAGGGCTTCGGGCCGCAGGAGTTCGGCCAACAGGGTTTCGGGCCGCAGGAGTTCGCCCGACCGGACGGTGAGGACGGCGGGCCCGTCCTCGACAACGCCGGGCTGACGGTCGGTGCCGAGATCCCCGGGCTGCCCGGGGCCGTGGTGGTCCCCCGGCCCGTGCTGCCGCGCCCGTACGACCTGCCCACCGGGCCGTCGGCGGAACTCGCCGCACAGCTCGCCGCACCACTCGACCCGGGCGCCGGCGCGACCCCCGGGCCTGTGGACGGGGCTCAGGCGGACCCGGCCGTCGTCGATCCTGCGGTCGTCGATCCGGCCGTCGTGGACTCGGCGGGCGGTCTCGACGGGGTGCCCGCCGACCGGTCGACGCCCACCCACGAACGCCCGCAGGAGGACAGCGTGGAGCACGGCCCGGACGGCGAACTGCGCACCCCGCGCATCCTGCCGCAGCGGGTCCGCAACGCCAGCCTCGCCGAGCAGCTCCGCGAGGCCAACGCGCCCGGCACCATGATGCCGCCGTCCACCCCGACCACGCCGTCCTCGCCGTACGGGGCCCGCCCCGCCCCGGCCGGCCCCCGGTTCGGCGAGGCCGACGACCCCTCGCCGACGCGGTCCCGCGCCACCATGGCCGCCATCCAGCGCGGCACCCGCAGCGCCCGCGCGACCGGTACCGGACCGGACGCGCCCGCCATCGCCCCCCACCCGGCCGCACCTTCCGCCCCCGAGGGCACCGCGGAAGCCCCCGCCGTTCAGGAAGCCAAGGAACAGCAGTGATGACGCAGCACACCGAGACCCAGCGCGACCTCAACTGGCTGCTGGACCAGCTGGTGGCGCGGGTACCCGAGACCCGGCACGCCATCGTCCTCTCCGAGGACGGACTGCTGGTCGGCACGTCCCAGGGCCTCGACCGGGCCGACGCCGAGCACCTCTCCGCCGTCGCCTCCGGCCTGCAGAGCCTGGCCCGCGGCGCCGGACACCGCTTCAACGGCGGACGGGTCCGGCAGACCGTGGTCGAGATGGACCAGCTGTTCCTGTTCGTCACCACCGCCGGACAGGGCGCCCGGCTCGCCGTCCTCACCAGCGAGCAGGTGGACGCCGGACTGATGGCCTACGAGATCAACATGCTGGTCAAGCAGGTCGGCCAGTACCTCACCGCGGCGCCGCGCAGCGACGCGGGCCGACCCGGCGCGGGTGGCGGTGCGTGACCAGCGCCGACGCCGACGAGGGCTGGTTCTACGACAAGGACGCCGGCCACCTGGTCCGCCCCTACGCGATCACCAACGGGCGCACCGGCCCGGTCCGTGACGGCTTCGCGCTGATCACCCTGGTGGTCACCGCCGACCCGCGCACCGACACCAGCCGGCTGACCCCCGAACCGGCCGCGATCCTCGACCTGTGCCGCGAACGCCCGCTGGCCGTGGCCGAGATCGCGGCCACCATGGACCTGCCGGTGAGCGTGGTCAAGGTGCTGCTGGACGACCTGGCGGAGGCCCGGCTGATCCTCACCCGGGCCCCGGTCCAGCTCGCCGAGGCACCGGACATCTCCCTGATCCAGGCCGTGATCGAAGGCGTCCGCAGACTCTGACCGGCTGCCGCGTCCGTGACATCCGCCGCACCCGTCGCGTCCACCGCATCCATCGCACCCGCAGCATCCCCACAGTTCCTCCCCAGGAGACCCGAATTGACGACCCAGAGCCTGGTGCCGGGCGCGGTCAAGATCCTCGTCGCCGGCGGCTTCGGCGTCGGGAAGACCACCATGGTCGGCTCGGTCAGCGAGATCGAACCGCTGCAGACCGAGGAGCGGATGACCCGCGCCAGCATCGGGGTCGACAGCCTCGAAGGCGTCCAGGGCAAGTCCACCACCACGGTGGCGATGGACTTCGGGCGGATCACCGTCCGCGAGGACCTGGTGCTCTACCTCTTCGGCACGCCCGGGCAGTTCCGCTTCTGGTTCATGTGGGACGACCTCGCCCTCGGCGCCCTCGGCGCGATCATCCTCGCCGACACCCGGCGGCTCGAATCCAGCTTCGCCGCCGTGGACTTCTTCGAGCAGCGCGGAATCCCCTTCGCCATCGGGGTCAACTGCTTCCACGGCCGCCGCGACGCCACCCCGGAGGACGTCCGCCGGGCCCTCGACCTCGGGCCGGAGGTGCCGGTGGTGCTGTGCGACGTCCGGGAGCGGGCGTCCAGCAAGGAGTTGCTGCTCGCCCTGCTCGACCGGGTGCACCGGGACGCGCTGGCCGTCGGGCGGCGCTGAGGCAGCCAGGCGGTGGTGAGGCGACCAGGCGGCGCTGAGGCGGCCGGGCGGCGGTAGCCGCCCGGGTCACGCCTGGGCCGGGATCACGCCTTCGTCGGGCTGAGCTCGGCGAGCGCGTCGACCAGCGGGGCCAGCTCGGGGAGTTCCGCGGCCTGGGCCAGGGTCGCCTCCAGGGTGGCGTCGTGCACCGGGCGGGCGGCCTCCAGCAGGGCGCGGCCCTCGGAGGTCAGCTCGGTGTAGATGCCGCGCCGGTCGTCCGCGCAGAGGTAGCGGCTGAGCAGGCCCCGGTCCTCCAGGCGGCTCACCAGCCGGGTGGTGGCACTGCTGCTCAGCGCCGCCGCACGGGCCAGCTGCTGCATCCGCATGTGCCAGCCGTCCTGCCGGGAGAGCGCCTCCAGCACCGTGTACTCCACCACCGAGAGCTTGTGCTCCGCCTGGAGCGCCTTCTCCAGCGCGGCGTCGATCAGTCCGTGCAGGGCGGCGAGCGTCCGCCAGCCACCGGCCCGGACCTCGGCCGCGTCGTCGCGGATGGCCATGGCTCGCCTTCCCTTCACGTTCACCTGTGCGTCCTGAGCTGTCCCCTCTCGTACAAGTATGCCATTCGGCGCCGATTATCGGTCTCTGCAAATAAATCGGCTCACAGCTCCTTCCCGTCCTCCGTCCCGTTCTTCGGGCCGTCCTCCGGGCCGTCCTCCGAGTCGTCCTGCTCGCCGCCCCAGGAGGCGGAGCAGAGCGCGGTCGCCAGCGCCTCGGTGTAGTCGGCGGCCGCCAGCCAGGCGGTGGCGAAGGCGTCGTGGTCGTCCGCGACGATCCGGCCGAACACGTCACGCCGCTGGTCCGCGGCAGCCGCCCGCAGGCCGTCCAGCAGCTCGGCGGCGGTCGCCAGCCCCGACGCCCGCAGCAGGGCCCGGTCCGCCGCCGCCGTGGCCGCGCCGGGCGCCGGCGCGGACCGGCCGGTGGTGACGGTCTGCTCCACCCGGCGGCCGAGCACGTGCACCGGCGGGCCGAGCGGCGGCGCGGTGGGGAGCTCGGCCGGGAGCCCGGCGGGCAGATCGGCGGATGGCCCGGTGGACGGGCCGGCGGGCAGGTCAGCGGTCTGCAGGCGTTCCAGGCCGAGGTTGACCCGGTCCGCCCGGTCGGCGGGCAGGGCAAGGCGGTCGTGGCCGTCGTGGCCGTCGTGGTCGGAGCCGTCCCAGGGCGTGCCGATCGCCAGCACCCGCAGTTCCGGACGGTCCGCGCGCTCCAACCGTCCGATCAGCCGCAGCCGAAGGCCCGGGGCCGTGGCGAGCAGGGCCAGATTGGCCCGGAAGGCCAGATCGGGGTGCTCGTGCCCCGGGCGCAGCGCGACCACCGTGTCGCCACCGACCGGACGGGCGAGCAGCTGGAGCGCCCCGCCCGGACCGGTCGGGGCCGTGCCCAGCAGGACGACGTCCAGGAACAACAGGTCGCTCCCCGCCGGGCGACTCCCGTACGGCAGCTCCTGCGCCGCCAGTGCCCGGGCCACCTGGGCGGCGGGCGGCTCGGCCCAGAGCCGGGCCACCGGCTCCGCCGTCCAGGCCGCGCCCGCCGCGCGGACCGCCCGCACCGAGGCACCCGCGCCCAGCCGCCCGCCGGTGGACCTGGTCGCGCCCTGGACCGCCAGCCCCGCGCGGCTGAACTCACGGTGGCTCAGCGCCGCATCGCCCAGCCGGACCGTCCGGTTGCCCGCCGCGACGGCCAGCGGGGCGGCGGTCGTGACATCGCCGTGCGGGGTCACCTCGGCGATCGTGCTGAGCCGGCCACCCGCGTCCACCGCCCAACTGACCGCCCCGGCGTGGGTCGCGGTCAGCACCGGCTCGGCGAACAGCCCGTACAGCCGCAGGCCGCCCTCCTCGGCGTAGGCCTGGCGGGCGGTGCCGCGCAGGGCGGCGAGCGGGGTCGGGGCGGCGGGCGGGGTCGGGGCGCCGACCGGGGCGACCGGGGCGGTCGGCGTGGTCACGGCAGTCAGGGTGTTCAGGGCGGTGGTGAGGCCGAGCAGCTCGCGGAGCGCCGCCACCAGGTCCGCCAGCCGGTGGTCGGGCGCACCGGAACGCGCCGCCCGGATCCCGGTCACCACGGCGACCGCCGCCGCGGCCGGGCGGTACAGCCCCGCGACCCGCGCCCCGTGGCCGGCCCGCAGCAGCTCCGCCTGGGCGACCGCGCCCGCCCCGCTCACCCCGGCGGCCAGCAGTGCGCAGGCGGCGCGGTGGAGGTGCCGGGCGGCGCCGCGTTCGGACGGGGTGAGGGCGGTGGGTCCGGGTTCCGGTCCCGACTCGGGTCCGGGTTCGAGTCGGGGTCCAGGGCGGGGTTCGGATCCGGGCTCGGGCGGGGTTGTGGTGGTGGTCGCGGCAGGTGTTCCCGGCGCCTCGGCCGGCGTGGTCCCGAGGCCCGGATCGTCGGCCTCGGCCTCGGCCTCGGCCAGCGGGCAGAGGCTGACGGCGGCGGCCCGGTGGACGCAGGCCGGGGCGAGCAGACAGCCGCACCGGACGTCGGACGGGCCGGCCACCACCCCGCCCGGGGCGTGCAGGACGAGCAGGACCTCCTCGTCCACCTGCACCCGCCACTCGTCGCCCTCCCGGCTGAGCGGCCGCTCGGCGAGCTTCGCCGCCGCGCCGTCCAACCGCTTCTGCAGGCGGGCGCTCAGCGCCGACACCACCTCGGCGACCACCTCCGGCCGGACCCCCGGCCAGCTGCTCCCGGTCTGTGAAGCCCGCTCTGTCTGTGTCGTGGCGTTCATCGCACCTTCTCCCCCACCCAGCGGGCCAGTTCCAGCGGGCTCAGCGCCGCCACCGGCATCCCGGCCGCGACCAGTCGGCCGGCGACCGCCTTCGAATAGCGGGCCGTCCCGGAGTCGTCCAGCGCCGCGCAGCCCAGCAGGTGCACGCCGGAGTCCACCAGGGCCCGGGTCTCGGCGAGCAGCGCGTTGACCGGGCCGCCCTCCTCGAAGTCGCTGACCACCGCGATCAGCGTCCGCGACGGCACCGTCACCAGCTCCCGGGCGTAGCGCAGGCCGGTCGCGATGCTGGTACCGCCACCGACGCTCACCTCCAGCAGCAGGCTCAACGGATCCGCCACCTGCTCCGTCAGGTCGAGGACCTCGGTGGAGAAGGCCACGAAGTGGGTGCTCAACGAGGGCACCCCGGCCAGGATCGAGGCGGTGAGCGCCGCCCAGACCGTGGACGCCTCCATCGACCCCGACACGTCCACCACCAGGATCAGCCGCCAGTCGTTGGCCTGCCGCGCCCTGGTCCGGAACACCGGGCGCTCCGGCACGATCACGGTGCCCGAACCGTCCGGCCCGGGGCGGGCCGTGGCCAGGTTCGCCCGGATCGTCCGGTGGAGGTCCAGCCCGCCGCCCGGGCGCCGCGACGGGCGCGGCACGCTGATCCCGGTCAGCGCCGGGCGCAGCCGGGTCGCCAGCTCGCGGCTCAACTCGTCCACCATGCGGCGCACCAGCGGACGCAGCTTGGCCACCCGGGCCTCGGGCAGACCGCCCGCGTGGTCCAGCACCGCGCGCAGCAGGTCCACCGACGGGCGGACGGCGGACGGGTCGATCGCCTCCAGCACGTCCGTACGGCCCTGGGCGACGGCTGCCGCCAGGACCTCCTCCCGGACGCCCGGACCGAACAGGGCCTCCAACTCCTCGGCCCACTCCCGCACTCCGGGGAACGGCGCCTCGCGGCCGCCCCTGCTGCCGCCCCTGCCACCCCGGTCGTCCAGGCCGGGGCCGGAGCCCTCGCCGTGGCCGCTGCCGTACAACTCGTCCAGCGCGGTGGCGAGTCGGGCGCTGCGGCCGGACAGGCCGCCCGTGCCCGGGCGGCCCAGCAGCAGGCGCCAGCGCTCGGCGGGCGTGAGGACGCGCCCGGGAGCGGGCGACGGGGCGGGTGCCGGGCCGGTCGCCGTCGTGGGCCCGGGTTCGGGCTCGGACCCAGACCCGGGCTCGGACCCGGGCTCGGGCTCGGACACCTGGTCGGCGGTCCGGGGAGCGGCCGGCAGCAGGCCTCTCCCGGCGAGCACCCGGCGGGCCGCCAGGTCCGCGCGGACCCAACGGGCCACCAGAGCGGGGTCGGTCTGCTCCGGCAGGGCCGCCAGGCGGGTGCCCAGGCGGTCCTCGACGGAGACCAGCAGCCGGTCACGGGCGGCCGGGCTGAGCGTGTCGAAGCCACCGCGCAGCGCGGGCAGCCGGTCCAGGAAGGCGGCGTCCGAGAGCGAACCGACCCGTTCCAGCACCGGTTCGAGCGCCTCGGGCGCACTGTCGAACAGGCCCTCGGCAGCGGTCAACAACCCGACCAGCAACCGTCCGAGCACCTGCCGCGCCCGCACGTCGGTCGCCCCGTCCACCCAGGACGCGGCCCGCCCGCCGAACACCTGCGCGGACTCCTGCCCGAGCAGCACCCGCACCGCCCCGGCCGCGCCCCGCACCAACGGGCTCCCCCGCTCGGCGAGTTCCCCCAGCGCGTACCCCAGCCGCACCCCGCCCAGCTGGTCCGCCCGCCGGGCCAGCTCCACCAACGCCCGCGCATCCGCGGGATCGTCCGAACCCCCCAACCCCTCCACCTGCCGCACCGCCACGGCGGTCAACAGGTCCATCGCCGCCCGCAGCGGCAGTCCGGGGCCGGTCCGACTGTCAACACCCTTGGAGGACGGAGTCGTTGACTCCGCCGGACCGGCCGCACCCGCAGGTGCTTCCCCGGGGGCCGTGACCGGGAGGTGGCCGGCGGTGAGGCGGTCGAGGAGGGCGAGGGCGGCGAGGAGGTCGGGGAGGGTGGCGGTGGTGGGGAGGGTGGCGGTGAGTCGGGTGAGGAGGGTGGCGGTGAGGATGGGGAGGGCGCAGGAGGCGGCGGCGGTGAGGCCGTCGATGATCTCGCGCGGGGTGGGGTCGTCGGGGAGGCGGCTGCGGAGGGCGCCCTCGGCGGCTTGGGCGGGGGTGACGCCCCGGGTGCCGGCGACGGTGAGCAGGGCGGTGACGGTGGGGGTCCAGTGCAGGCGCCAGCGGGTGCCGAGGGTTTCGGTGCCGCCGGGGCCGGTGGTGGGGACGGGGTCGGCGTAGGGGACGCCGCAGGCGGTGAGGCGGTGGAGGAGGATCTCGCGGCGGCGGTCGAGGGGGCTGCGCAGCGGGTCGAGGCGCAGTTCGCGCGGGCCCGGGTCGGCGGGGCCGGGGAGGCCCAGGTCGGCGAGCAGGGTTTCGACGGCGGGGCCGAGGCCGCTGCGCGGGGCGGCCGGGGTGGGGCGCCCGGTGCGGGTGCCGACCAGGACCTGTTCGAGGGCGCGCGCGACGGCCCGGCCGCGGCCGAGGGGCTCGCCTTGGGCGAGCACGGACTGGACGGCTTCGACGAGTTCGCCGCGCCCGGGGGCGGCGTGGCCGCGCAGTCGGGCGAGGTCGCCGGCCAAGCGGACGATCTCGCGGGCGTCCGCGGGACCGGAGGGGTGGTCCTGGGCACGCAGGGCGGCGCAGATCCGGACGGCGGTGGTGGTGAGCGCCTCGTCGAGGCGCTCGGGGTCGCCGCCGGCGTCGAGGACGGTGTGCTGCCACTCGGGGTCGCGGATGCCGGCCGGGTAGCCGGAGCGGGCGTCGAGCAGCGGGTAGGTGTACGGGATGAGGGAGAGCACGTGCCCGGGTTCGTCGGGGCGGGGCGGCTCCTCGGGGGCGGTGGGCCCGTCGAGCAGGGCGGGGGCGTGGAAGGCGCCGACGACCACGGCGGTCCGGCGTCCGCCCGCCGAGGCGGCCCGGATGCGGGCGCGCATCCAGGCTTCGCGGCGCAGGTCGTACGGGTCGACGCCGGGGCCGGTTCCGGCGTCGTGGCGCAGGGCCCAGCCGACCAGGAGGGCGGCGCGCCGGACGGCCTCCGGGCCGGAGCCGGGGGCGGCGGTCTCGACGAGGCGGTCCCAGAGGTCGTCGTCGGTGGCACGGCCGGTGAGGCGGTGGCGCAGCGCGTCGGCCACGCCGGGGGTGTCGGGGCCGGCCACGGGGCGGCGGCCGCGCGGGCCGACGGGGCCGGTGCGGTGGGCGAGCGGGAGGTCGCAGGCGATGGCTTCGACGCCGTTGCGCCGGGCCCAGCGCAGGGCGACGAGCTCCGGGGAGAAGTCGGCGAAGGGGTAGAAGGCGAGCCCGCCGGGGGCCGCGCCCGCGTCGTCCCCGTCCGCATCGTCCCCGCCGGCCGGGGCGGCGGCGAGGGCCACGGGGGCCTCGGTGGCCTCGTCGGCGAGGTGGTCGAGCCAGGGCTGGAACTCGGCGGGCAGTTCGACCAGGACGGCCTCGGGCCGGGCGGCGTCGAGCAGCGCGGGGAGGACCGCACTGAGGGAGGGCGCGTGGTGGCGCACACCGATCAGGTACGGCCCGGGACGGTCGGTGCCGGAGCCGGCCAGCCGGGCCGTCTCGGCCCGGACCGCGGGGTCGGTGCCGGGATCGGTACCGGGGGCCGTGCCGAGGTCAGCACCGGGATCGGTGCCGTGGCCGCATACGGCGCCGGGGCCGGGGCGGACGGCCGGGTCGTCCGGGGTGGTGGTCCTCACCGCGCTGCTCGTCATCGTCAGGCCTCCAGCGCCGGGCGGAGGTCCCACAGGGTGCGCCAGGTGGCGGCGCCCTGTTCGGCCCGGCGGCGGACCGGGCCGTCCCAGTAGCCGAGCAGCCGGGCCGCGTCCGCCGGGTCGTCCTTGCGGACCACGCCGAGGAGTTGGCCGGGGAGCCGGCCGAGGAGGTCGCCGCCGTCCGGCAGGTAGGCGGCGGTGACGCCGAGTGCGGTGGCGACGGAGACGGCTTCGGCGGTGCTCATCACCGTGGAGGGGCGTTCGACCTCCCAGCCCTCGGTGGAGCGGCCGGTGCGCAGGTCGCGGAAGGCGGTGACCAGGGCCTCCAGGACGGCGTCGTCCACGGCGTAGCCGGCGCCGGCCCGGGCGACGGCGACGGTGGACTGGCGGCGGACCAGCTCGACCTCGGCGGCCAGGCTGCCGATCGGGCCGACCGTCTCGAAGTTGAACCGCCGCTTGAGGGCGGCGGACATCTCGCTGACGCCCTTGTCCCGCAGGTTGGCGGTGGCGATCAGGGTGAAGCCGGCCGCGGCGTGCAGCTGGCCGTCCGGGGTGCCGGCCAACTCGGGTACGGCGATGCGCCGTTCGGAGAGCAGGGAGACGAGGGCGTCCTGTACCTCGGGCAGGCAGCGGGTGACCTCCTCGACCCGGGCGACGGCCCCGGTGGTCATCGCGGTGAGCACCGGGGAGGGGACGAGGGCTTCGCGGCTGGGGCCCTTGGCGAGCAGCAGGGCGTAGTTCCAGCCGTACTTGAGCTGGTCCTCGGTGGTGCCGGCGGTGCCCTGGACGGTGAGCGCGCTGGTCCCGCAGACGGCCGCGGCGAGCAGTTCGGAGAGCATCGACTTGGCGGTGCCGGGTTCGCCGACGAGGAGCAGGCCGCGCTCCCCGGCGAGGGTGACGACGCAGCGTTCGACCAGGGCGCGCTCGCCGACGAACTTGGGCTCGACGGCCAGGCTGCGGCGTCCGGCCTTGAGCTTCTCGCCGCCGCTGCCCATGACGAAGGTGACCACGGCGCGCGGGGTGAGGCGCCAGCCGGGCGGGCGCGGGCCGCTGTCGTGGGCGGCGAGGAACTCCAGTTCGGCGGCGTGCTTCTCCTCGGGCGGGACGATCTGCCGTACCGGGGAGTCGGTGGCGGTGGTCCCGGTGGCGGTGGTCCCGGTGGCGGTGGTGTCGGTGGCGCTCATCGGCGGGCCTTCCTGCGCTTGCTGGTCCGGAGCTCTTCGTAGCCGGGGGTGTCGCCGTCGAGGGTGCGCTGCCAGGCGCGGGCGAACAGTTCGGGCACGGGCAGGTGCGGCAGCACCGGCCGGTGGGTGGACAGTTGGTACAGACCCGCCTTCCAGGTCTCCACCGGCAGGGCGGGGGCCTTGGCCTCCTGCCAGCCGCCGGGCAGGAAGAGGCTGCGGCCGGCCCGGGCCCGCTTGGCCTCCAGCACCAGTGCGCCGGCGGCGAGTTCGGCGCGGGCGCGCTTGAGCCGGGCGGGCTTCCAGCCCGTCCAGCGGGCGGCGTTGCGGTCCGTCGGGTCGGGCAGGGCGAGCAGCTGGAGGTAGAGCGCGGCCGCGTCCTCGCCCAGGCCGTGGGTACGGGCCGCCTCGGCGACCAGCTCGGGGGCGCTGAGCTGCGGGTTCTGCAGCCAGGCCGGGCCCTCGTCGGCGGCCGGCACGGCTGGGGCGCCCGCGGCCAGGCGTTCCGGTTCGCCGCCCAGGATCGACCGGACGGCGGCCAGGTCGGAGCCGGACCAGTAGCCGTCGGTCAGCCCGATGAGCAGGTCGATCAGCGGGTCGTCCGGGCCGGTGAGGCCAGCGGGGCGCAGCCAGATCTGCTCGTACTCGGTGCGGTAGGGGCTGAGGACGACGGCCGGACCGCAGCGGACCAGGCCGTCCGGGTCGGCTCCGCCCTCGGCGGGCCGGCCGAAGTGTGCGCGCAGGACGGTCGACACCGAGGTGCCCTGGGTGGTGCTGACCAGGCCGAATCCGAGCAGCAGTTCGGGGTCGGCGAGCCGGGTGCGCAGCGCGGCGGCGGCCGTGGGCAGCAGCGGGCGCAGCGGGCTGTCGGCGGGCAGGTGGTAGCCGAGCCAGCGCAGGGCGTCGATCGCCCCCGGGAGGGTGCCGGGGCCGGGGGCGGCGGTGGCGTCCGCGGGCTCCAGCTGGAGCGCGGCCCGGCTGCCGGTGGTCAGCCGGTAGGCGGTGGTGCGGGTGAGCCAGGGCGTGCGGCCGGGGTTGAGCAGTTCCTCGATCGTGCCGATGGGCACGCCCTGGACGCCGGCCAGGGCGTCCTCGGGGAGGGTGACGAGGCGTCCGAAGTGCCGGATCCAGGCCTCGGCCGCGGCGGCGGTGTCGGGGCCCTCCGTCCACAGCCGCTTCGGGTCGTCGAGGGGCAGCAGGGCGCCCCAGACGTCGGCGATCGCGTGGTGGTCGTGGTTGCGCAGCCAGGCCTGGGCGGCCCTGACCTCGGCGGTCTTGAGGCCGTGTTCGGCGGGCACCTCGACGTTGCCCCAGTTCAGGAGGCCGGGGGGCGGGCAGAGCAGCAGGGTGGCGCGGGCGGTGCCGATGCCGGTGAGCTCGGCGAAGGCGGCGGCGTGCTCGCTCTGCCAGGGGACGCTGCCGCGCAGGGCGGCGACCCGCCGGAACTTCTCGGTCCAGGCGGTGTTCACCCGCTCCTCGGTGCGGCGCTCCTCCAGGGTGGTGAAGTGGGCGACGGGACCGAACTCTCCGCTCGGGTCGTGGTCGACGGCCCGCCAGTGCGCCGTTCCGTCCTCCTGCTGGTGGCGGTAGTCGAGGATCACCACGGTGCGGTCGCCGCGGCGGAACACCTCGCCCTGGCGGTAGGCCTCCGGCCGGCGGCCCTTGGCGCGCTCGTCCGTCTCGCCGAGGACGACCTCGCGCAGGGTGGCGCCGCGGTCGGCGAGCGGGCCCTTGGTGAGCTCGCCGAGCAGCAGGACCAGGGTGGAGCGGTGCGCCGGCGGGGTGAGCGGGTCGGCGATGGCGTGGGCGAGGACGTCCACCCGGCCGAGCAGGTTGCGCCAGCCGTGGTGGGCCTCGCCACCGCGCAGGGTGACGGTGCCCTGGGCGGTCCAGCCCTCGCCCTCCACGGCGGTCGGGACGGCCGCAGCGGCCGCGGCAGCCTCAGCGGTCGGGGCGGTCGGGGCGGTCGAGGCGGTCGAGGCGGTCGAGGCGGTCGAGGCCGTGAACGCGGCGGTGACGGCGCGCAGGTTGTTGAGCACCCAGTACTGCTCGGAGTCGCCCCAGTTGTTGCCCAGGCCCGGGGTTCCGGGCAGGACGGCGCTGACGGCGTCGCGCAGCTGGTGGTCGCGGCCGTGCTCGGGGCGCCACTCGGCGGCCTCGGCCTTGCTGGGCCGCTCGGCCTCCGGCTGCGGGAGGAACCGGGCGATCCGGTCGAGCAGGTCGGCGGCGGTGCGGGCGAACCCGGCGACGCCGGCCAGCAGCAGCGGGTGGGTGATCGCGGGCAGGGCGGCGCCGACCGCCTCGACCGGCAGGCTGTTGCGGGCCTCGCCGCGCTGGGCGAGCGGGCGCCGTACGCCCTGGACGGTGATCCAGCGCTGCTCGTCCGCGGGGACGGGCTCGGCGTCGACCGGCCAGGCGAGGTCCACCAGCCGGGCGGCCTGTTCGGCGGTCAGGGCGCGCAGCACCCGGGAACCGGCCTCGTCACGGGGCCTCAGGGCGTGCCAGTGGTCGTACGGCGGGACCAGGGCGGTACCGGCGGCGGAGAGTTCGCCCGACCGGCAGGAGCGCAGGTCGGCGGTGCGGTCGGAGCGCTCGGCCAGGTCGGGCAGGCCGAGGTCGAGGAACTCGCCGGTGCGGCTGACCACCGGGCCCCGCGCACCGGGCAGGGCGAGCCGGCCGACCGGGAGGATGTGGGTGTCGGTGCGCTCGTTCAGCGGCAGGACGATGCGCTGCCCGTCGGCGGTGAAGGTGGTGACGGCGCGCCCGGGGTCGTGCCGGACCCAGCTGCCGAGCACGGTGCCGTCGGTGCCCAGCGGGGTGCCCTCCAGGCCGGGCTGCAGCGGCAGCAGGCCGGTGCTGCCGGTGACGAGCCGGCCGGCCGCTGCGGTGGCGGCGATCACCGGCGGTTCGGCGGCCCGGCCCAGGGTGCCGGTGGCCGGGTCGAGTTCGCGCAGGACGGGGGTGCCGTCCGGGGCGTGGCGCAGCGTCCAGTACCCGGTGCCGTCGCCGAGGACGGGGTGCTCCTCGGGCAGCCGGGTGTCGCCGGGGTGCAGCGGGCGGGCGCCGGTGGTGCGGCCGCCGCCGGGCAGCGGGAGGGAGGTGTCGTCCGGGTGGCGTTCGCCGTAGTAGTAGCCGGCGATGGTGCGGCCGGTCAGTTCGAAGGTCTGGTCCGGGCGGCCGGACCAGTAGGCCTTCTGCTCGTTGCCCTCGTACCAGACGACGAGGAGCTCGCCGTCGACCAGGCGCAGCCGGGGCCGGTTGCGCACGCCCGGCAGCGGGGGCACCCGCAGGGTGTGCTCCAGCAGGATGGCGTCCGGGCCGACCACGAGGGCCCGGTCGTGGCGGGCGAGGACGAGGTACGGCCAGGCGTCCTCGACGGTCAGGTCGTTCAGGCCGCGGGGGCGGTGTCCGGGGGCGGTGTCCGGGAGGGCGTCGGCGGCGGGCGGGTCGGCGAGCCGGGCGAGCGCCTCCTCCAGGGCGGGCCAGCCGAGTTCGTCCAGGATCCCGGCGGCGAGGGCGCCGGCGAGCAGCCCGGCGACGTCGAGCGCGGCGATCTTCTCGGCGGCGGCCGGGGCGACCGTGCGGATGGCGGTGCGGTGCGGGGTCAGCGAGCGGACCAGGTCGACGGCGCCGGCCAGGCCGCGGACGGCGGTGAGTTCCTCGGCGCGCTCCTCGGCCCACTCCCGGAACAGCTCGTTCAGCAGGGGGAGCGCGGCACAGCGGTGTTCGACGGCCTGCGCCCAGGCGCCGGGGGCGGAGCGGCGCAGCAGCGGCCGGAAGCGTGCGTCGGCGGCGACGGCGGCGAGCGAGCCGCCGATGGTCCTGGCCCCGTCGGTCGCGGCGCTCGGAGCGCCGGTCGGAGCGTCGGTCGGAGCGTCGGCGGCGGCCGGGCGGCTCTGGGTGACCCACTCGCGCAGGTCGAAGCCCAGGCCGGCCGGCGGGTCGGCCACCGGGACGCCCTCGGCCAGCAGGAGCTCCAGCAGGTCGAGCCGGGTGAGGCTGCCGCTGATGCCGGTGAAGAGGTCGACCGGGACGGCGTCGGCGCGCAGCCGCTCGACCATCCGGCCGGCCAGCGCGAGGGTGGCCGGGCAGCCGGGCCGGTTGCGCCAGCCGCGGCCGAGGTGGTTGCACCAGCGCTGGAGCCACTGCGCGGCGGGCTCGGCGCCCTCGGCGCGCGGGCCGGTGAGCAGGTCCTCGGCGCCGGTGGCGGCGAGGACGGCCAGCCAGGCGGAGTCCTGGGCGGCGGCGTCGGTGCCGCCGGCGGCCGGGTCGGGCAGCAGTTCCAGCAGCCGGGTGCGGACCGCGGCGTCGTCGCTGCCGAGCTCGACCAGGGCGCCGTGCCAGGACTTCCAGAACGCGGCGGGCGCCCGGTTGACCGCGGGGGACTCCAGCAGCTCGGCGAGCAGCGCCCGTTCGTGCGCGGCGCGGTCCAGCCCGGCGGCCCGGATCAGCGCGCGGGCGTCCTCGGCGACCCCGGCGTACGGGGCCATGCCGGCCGCGGAGCGCTCGGTGCACAGCTGGCGGAAGCGCAGCCAGGCGGTCTGCGGGTCGAGCCGCCGGGCGAGCTCCTTGACGTACTGGCGCAGGGACTTGACGGTGAGCGCGCCGGCCAGGGCGAACTCCAGGAAGACGGCGCGCAGCCGCTCCTCGTCGACGGCCAGGTTGTGGGTGCGCTCGGCCTCGCGGGCCTTGCCGAACCAGGCGGCGGCGTAGGTCTGGTTGCCGTGGGTGAGGAAGATCCGGCCGACCTCCTCGCAGAAGGTGGGCAGGAAGTGCGGGACGGCGCGGCCGAGCCGGGTGGCGAGTTCGTCGAAGCCGTCCTTGGCGGCGCCGGGCTTGGACCGGGCCTGGCGGGCCAGCCGCTCCAGCTCCTTGACCAGGGCGAGCGCGTGGTGCCCGTTGGCCGGGTCGTGGACGAGTGCCCAGGCCGGGAAGCCGAGCGCCTCCTGGCGGACCTGGCCGACCTCGGCGGGCGCGCCCTCGGGGGCGAGGCCGAGGAAGTCCAGGGCGAGGTCCTCGGCGGGGCCGAGCGCGCCGGGGACCAGCCGGACGATCCGGCGGCCGTCCAGCGCGGGGTGGGTGTAGCCGCGCGCGGTCAGCACGTCGGCGGCACTGTCGGGGCGGCCGGCGTCGGCCAGGGTGCCGGGCGGCAGGACGGCGCCGGCGTCGAGCAGTGCCTCGGGCTCCGCGGCGCGCTGCTGCGGGACGGTGGTGGTCATCGGGCCGGTGGTCATGCGGCGTCCTCCCCTTCGATCGTGCGGCCCGCGTGGAGCGCGGCGGCCATCCTCATGCCCTCGGACCAGGCGACCGGCCCGACCTCGGCGAGCGGCAGGGACCGGCCGTCGGGGCCGGCCCAGCTGAGCGCGCCCGTCTCGCAGGCGTCGTACTCGTAGTAGTCGCCGACCCAGACCCGGGCCTCGACGGTGCGGCCGCCCTCGGTGATCGGCTGGACGGCGGAGCCGCCGCGGACCCGGCAGCCGAGCCGGGTGCAGCGCCCGACCAGCTCGCGCAGTTCGCGGTAGCGGCCGCCGGCGTAGGTGTGGACCTCGGTGCCCGCGGCCGGCTCCTCGGGGCGGTGCCAGACCTCGCGGTAGAGCTGCTGGACGCGCTGGGAGACGCCGAGCTCGACGGCGAACTCGCGCAGGTCGTCGAGGTCCGGGAGGAGCACCGGGTGGGGTATCAGCACCTGGCCGTCGGTCAGGCGCACGGTGTCGCCGTCGAGGTCGACCAGGCCGAGGCCGCGCTCGGCGTCGGCGTCGCGCAGGAAGCCGGCCACGGCGCCGTCCGCGCCGGTGACCACGACGTCCCGCAGGACGGACTGCCAGGCCTCGTCGGGCCAGACGGCGGCGAGCACGGCGGCGGGGACCGGCAGCGAGCGCACCATCCACCGCTCGACGTCCTCCTGGCAGCGCCGCTCGTGCGCGGCGAGCCATTCGGCGAGTTGCTTGAGCTGGGCGACCACCGGGTCGTCACCGAGCTTCGACGGGACGGACTTGAGGGGGCGGCCCGCCGCGTTGCGGCACACCACCCGGCCCTCTCCGTCGAGCGTGACGCGGTACCCTCCCGCGCCCGTTTCCACCCATGCCACAGCCGTACTCCTCCCACCGGGGAACGTCGTTCGGATCGCCCCGCTGACCAGCGATGCGAGGAACGTAGCGAGGGTCACTGACAACGCGACGGGCGGGGGGAGGCGGCCGGGGAGCGGACGAGTTGAAACCACTCGAACGGGTGGTCGATCGGGTACGCAGGACCGATCCGCGGCCCTGCGGACGCGTGAAGGCGGCGCCCCCCCCGCCGGGGGGGGGCCCCGGAACGGGCGCCCCGCCCCCCCCCCCCGCGGGGCCCCCGGGGCGCAGTGCCGGGGGCCCTGCGCCCGCGTGATGGCGGCCCCACCCCGTCCGGGTGGCGCCGCCTTCACGGCCGACCGGCCCCTCAGCCCGTCGGCGCCCGCGGGACGATGACCGGGGCGCCGTCGTCCGGGGCCGCCAGGACGTGGCTGTCGATGTCGTACAGCGCCCGCACCAGCGGCGCGTCCACCACCTCCCGGGGCGGCCCGCAGGCCACCACCGCGCCGTCCCGCAGGGCGACCAGCAGGTCGGCGTAGCGGGCAGCGGCCGCGAGGTCGTGCAGCACCATCACCACCGTGCGCCCGCCGGCCGCGACCGTACGGACCAGTTCCAGCACCTCCACCGCGTGGCCGAGGTCGAGCGCGCTGGTCGGCTCGTCCAGCAGCACCACCGGGGCGTCCTGGGCGAGCACCATGGCGAGCCAGCAGCGCTGCCGCTGGCCGCCGGAGAGCTGGTCGAGGCGGCGGTCGGCGAGGGCGTCGACGCCGGTGGCGCGCAGGGCCTCGGCGGTGAGCCGCTCGTCGTCGGCCGACCACTGGCGGAACAGTCCCTGGTGCGGGTGGCGCCCGTAGCGGACCAGGCCGGTCACGGTGACCGCCTCGGGGGCCTGCGGGCTCTGCGGGAGCAGCGCGACCCGGTGGGCGGCCCGGCGCGGGCTCAACCGCCAGATGTCCTCGCCGCCGACCAGGATCCGCCCGCCGTCCGGCCTGTGCAGCCGGGCCACCGCCCGCAGCAGGGTGGACTTGCCGCAGCCGTTCGGGCCGACCACCGCCACCACCTGCCCGGCGGGCACGGTGAGGTCGATGCCGCCGAGCACCGGGCGGCCGGGGCGGTACCCGGCGGTGACGCCCTGGATCGTCAACTCCATCTCTCAGCCCCCGGTTCCGCGCGCTCAGGAACCGGACAGGGCCTTGCCGAGGTCGCCGATGACGACGTCGGCCGCCAGCGGGCCGCCCCGGGTGGACCAGACCGAACCGTCCACGGTGACGGCGTGGTTGTTCTTCACCGCGTTCAACTGCTGGTAGGCGGGCTTGGACTGGACGTCCTTGAGGGCGGCCTTGCCGTCGTCGGTGAGGGTGGACAGGAACAGCCAGTCGCCGTCGATCTCGGCGAGCTTCTCCAGGCTGAGCGCCGGGCTGTGGGCGTTGCCGTCCTTGTCCTGGGCGGCCGGGCGGGTGAGGCCCATGTCGAGGGCGACGCCGCTCGCGAACTGCTTCTTCTCCATCCAGCTGGGGCCGGTGGGGTTCCAGCGGACGATGGAGACGGCGGCGCCCTTGTTCTTGCCGAGGTCGGCACCGGCCTTGGTGGCCTTGGCCTGGTAGTCGTCGATCACCTTGGTGGCCTGGTCGAGCTTGTTGACGGCGTTGCCGATGCCCCGGAAGGCGAGCTTCCAGTCGTCGGTGGGCGCCATGGTGACCAGGGTGGCGGGGGTGATCTCGCGCAGCTGCTTGAGCACCTGCTCGTCCTGCATGTCCCCGGCCAGGATGAGGTCGGGCTTGGCGGCGATCACCTTGTCCATCACCGGCTGGAGCAGGTTGCCGACCACCGGCACGCCCTGGACCTTGTCCTTGAGGTACGCGGGCGGCTCGTTGAGCCCCTGGCCGTTGGTGATGCCGGCCGGCTTGAGGCCGAGGGCGAGCACCGCGTCGAGGTCCTCCTGGGTGAGGGTGACGATCCGCTTGGGCTCGGCGGGGACCTCGACGGCCTTGCCGGTGGCGTCCTTGACGGTGCGCTTGCCGCCGTCGGCCGCGTCCGCCGCGCTGCCCGGGGCGGCGGACGCGGAGTTGGAGGGGTCCACGGACGTGGACGAGGACCCGGAGGAGCCGCACCCGGTGAGCAGGAGGGCGGCCGCCCCGGTGACGGCCAGCGCCTGGGCCGCGCGGCGGCGGACGGGGTGGAGCGGGCTCTGGGCGTACGGCATGGGTGCCTCCGGGGCGGGGGTGGTACGGGAGTTGGGGGCGTCCGGGCAGCCCGGCACGACGGCGGTGCCGGCGGGACGCTCCGGCCATTAGGTTAGCCTTACCTTATGACATCGTCGCAAGTGGGCGCCCCCGAAGCGCCCGCCGTCACCGCGCCCGGCGCCCCTCCCCCACCGGCCCGCCCCCTCCGGGACAGCGCCTGGCCGGTCGCCGCCGGGGCGGTCGCGGTGCTGCTCGCGCTCACCGCGCTCTCGCTCTCGGTCGGCGCCGGCGAGGTCGGGCCGGGACGGGTCCTGGACTACCTGCTCGACCGCGACGGCGCCCGCGCCGACAGCCGACTCGCCCTCGTCGTCGGCGAGTTGCGGCTGCCCCGCACCCTGACGGCGCTGCTGGTCGGCGCCGCCCTCGGCGTCGCCGGCGCCCAGCTCCAGTCGGTCACCCGCAACCCGCTGGCCGAGACCGGCCTGCTCGGCGTCAACGCGGGCGCCTCGCTCGGCGTCGTCCTCGGCATCGCCGTGCTCGGCGTGCAGACCTCCTACGGGTACCTCGCCTTCGCCTTCGGCGGCGCCGTCCTCGCCAGCACCCTGGTCCTGCTGATCGCCGGCAGCCGGGGCGGCGGCTCCCCCATGCGGCTGGTCCTCGGCGGCTCCGCCGTCGGCGCGACCTTCGGCGGCATCACCGGCGTGCTCATCGTCAACTCACCCGAAGCGTACGACCGTTACCGGGTCTGGGTGCTCGGCTCGCTGGCCGGGGTGGAAGGCTGGACGACCCTGGGCCAACTCGCCCCCGTCCTCGGCGCCGGCTTCCTGCTCGCCCTGCTCACCACCCGGCCGCTCACCGCCCTCGCCCTCGGCGACGACCTCGCCCGCGGCCTCGGCCACCGCCCCGGCGCCACCCGCGCCGCCGTCGCCGCCGCCGTCACCCTGCTCACCGCCTCGGCCGTCGCCCTGGCCGGGCCGATCTCCTTCCTCGGCCTGCTCGCCGGCTTCCTGGCCCGCGCCCTCGCGGGGCCCCGGATCGGCCGACTCACCCTGTTCGCCGGGCTGTTCGGCGCCGCCGTGCTCACCGGCGCGGACGTGCTCGCCCGGGTGGTCGCCCGGCCCTTCGAGGCGCCGGTCTCGGTGATCGTCGCCCTGGTCGGCGCCCCCGCGCTGATCGCCATCGTCCGCTCCCGCCGCTCCGCCGCCCTGGCGATCGGCGACCCCGCCGCCGAGGCCCCGCCCGTCCAGCGCGCCGAACCGCGCCCGGCGCGGCCGGACCCGGCCCTGCGGTACGGCGCCTGGTCCCTGCTGGTGCCGCGCCGGCCGCTGCTCGCCGGACTCGGCCTCGCCACCGCCCTGCTCGCCGTCGTGGTCGTCTCCGCGCACGCCGGACAGAGCGAACTCGGCCTCGGCAAGACCTTCCAGGCCGTGTTCGGCTACGGCGAGCGGCTGGACGTCCTGCTGGTGCAGAAGTTCCGCCTCGGCCGGATCGTCGCCGGACTCGCCGCCGGAGCCGCCCTCGGACTCGCCGGCTGCCTCACCCAGACCCTGGCCCGCAACCGGCTCGCCACCCCCGAACTCCTCGGCGTCAACGACGGCGCCACCGCCGCCGTACTGATCTCCGCCACCGCCTCCGGCACCTTCGGCGCCTGGTGGGCCGGACCGCTCGGCGCGCTGGCCGCCGTCCTGGTCGTCACCCTCGTCTCCGGCGGGCTCGGCGCCCGCGGCTACCGGGTGCTGGTCGTCGGACTCGCCATGTCGGCGCTCGCCTCGGCCGTCATCCAGGTCGCCCTCGCCCGGCGCTCGCTCAACTCCGCCGGCTCGCTGTACGTCTGGACCTCCGGCAGCCTCAACGGCCGGGACTACGCCATCGCCACGCCCGCGCTCCTCGGACTCGCCGTCCTGGTGCCGACCGCCCTGGTGGTGGCCCGACGGCTGGCGGTGCTGCGCTTCGACGACAGCGTGGCCGCCTCGCTGGGCGTCGACCCCGGGAGGGTCCGGCTCGCCTGCCTGCTGCTCGCCGTCGCCCTCGCCGGGCTCGCCGTCGGGATCTGCGGGCCGGTCGGCTTCGTCGCCCTCGCCGCACCCGTACTCGCCGCCCGGCTCGCCGGACCGACCCGGGTGCCGGTGCTCGGCTCCGCGCTCACCGGCGCCCTGCTCGTCGTGCTCGCCGACACCCTCGGACGGGTGCTGATCGGCGGGGTGGAGATCCCCGTCGGCATCGTCACCACCGTGCTCGGCGGCCCCTTCCTGCTCTGGGTGCTGCTCGGGCGCCGTACCAACTGATCCTGGAGAGACAGACGTTGAACGCCTTCCCGCTGATCGCACCCGACCCGGACGACGCCGCGTACCGGCTGGTCACCTTCATCTCCACCGAACAGGACTGCGACGGCGTGCTCGCCCTCGTCCACACCGTCACCGACAAGGACCGGCACGCCGGCGACCTGACCCCCCACCTGATGGAACGCCGGGGCGGCCGCTGGGAGATCACCTACCGGCTGCGCGCCGACCACCGCGCCTCCTACCAGCTGCACCCCTTCCACGGCGCTCCCCCCGGCACCACCCGCGCCGACTGGCTGCACGTCCTCGACCACGCCCGCCCCGACCCCCACGACACCGAACCCCGCCTGCCCGCCCGCGACGGCCGCCACCCCGCCTCCGTGCTCAGCCTGCCGCAGGCCCCCGCCCAGCCCTACGCCCGGCGGCGCGAGGACGTGCCGCGCGGGCGCACGCTCCCCCGTACGGTGGCCGGGCGGCGGGTCGACGTCCACCTCCCCGCCGGGTACGGACCCGGCCTCGGCCCGTACCCGGTCGCGGTACTGCTCGACGGCGAGATGTGGGGCGAGGTGCTCTCCGTCGGCGACACCCTCGACAACCTGACCGCCGACGGCGCGATCCCGCCCACCGTCGCCCTCCTGGTGCACACCATGGGCCCCGGCCGCCCCGACGACCTGAGCTGCAACCCGGCCTTCGTCGACCTCCTCGCCGACCGCCTCCTGCCCTGGGCCGCAGCGGAGTTCGACGCCACCGACGACCCGCGCCGGACCGTCATCGCCGGCCAGAGCGCCGGCGGCCTCACCGCCGCCTACGCCGCCTTCCGGCGCCCGGACCGCTTCGGCAACGCCCTCTCCCAGTCCGGCTCCTTCTGGTGGCCCGACGAGACCGAGTTCGACGCCGGCAGCGAGTGGCTCACCCGCCGCTTCGCCGCCGAACCCCACCGGGACGCCCGGTTCTGGATCGAGGTCGGCCTCCAGGAGTGGATGCTCCTCACCCAGAACCGCCACCTGCGCGACGTGCTCACGGCACGCGGCTACGACCTCCACTACCAGGAGTTCAACGGCGGCCACGACTACGCCTGCTGGCGCGGCGGCCTCGCCGACGGACTGGCGCACCTGCTGAGCCGGGCGTCGGCGAACGACCCGTGCTAGCGTCGCCGACGGCAGCGCGACGGCGCCCGCCCCGGACGAGATGTGCGCCGTACCCGGCCCGCCAAGACGACGCACACCCAGGGAGTCGTCATGACCGCCGCCGACGCACCGATCGCCCGTCCGCTGGACGTGCCGTGGATCCACGGCTCGCCGTCCGCGAAGCACGACACGGACCCGGAGATCCAGGTCCACCCGTACGACGAGAACACCGTCATCCTGCGGCAGAACAAGGCGGTGCACTACGAGGCGCCGTTCCTGTTCCTGCTCTTCGGGGCGGACCGGGCCGTCCTCATCGACACCGGAGCGACCGCCGAGCCCGCGTACTTCCCGCTCCGGGCGACCGTCGACGGGCTGATCGCGCAGTGGCTCACCCGCAACCCCCGCGACCAATACCCGCTGCTGGTCCTGCACACCCACCCGCACGGCGACCACGTCGCGGGTGACGGGCAGTTCGGCGACCGGCCGGACACCGCCCTGGTCGGCGCCGACCGGCCCACCGCCTGGGCGTACTTCGGCTTCGACCACGACCCGGAGGCCACCGCCCGCGTCGACCTCGGCGGCGGGCGGGTCCTGGAATGCCTGGCCACCCCCGGCCACCACCCGGCCGCCGTCACCTACTACGACCCGTGGACGGGCTTCCTGCTCACCGGCGACACCGTCTACCCCGGCCGGCTCTACATCGACGACTGGCCCGCCTTCGGCCGCAGCATCGAGCGCCTGATCGCGTTCACCCGGGAGCGGCCCGTCACGTACGTCCTCGGCTGCCACATCGAGATGACCCGCGAACCCGGCGTCGACTACCCGATCCGCACCACCCACCAGCCCGACGAACCCCCGCTCCAGCTCACCGTCGACCACCTGCACCGCATCCGCGCCGCCCTCGCCGAACTCGGTGACCGGCCGCGGCGGCACGCGCTGGACGACCTGATCCTCTGCCCCAACGACTGAGGGGCCGGGCGGTCACGCCGGCCCAGGTGGGCCGGCGCGGGTGCTGACGGCTGGCCCGTATCGGTGGTCTTGCACGCCTGACGACCGCTCGGCATAGTTGCGTCACATCCCGCCGAGCACATCCCGCGGAGCCGTTCACTCCCGAACTTGACATGAACAGGACGTATACCCCTCAGGAAGGAGTGTCCTCTCATGGCACGATCCGAGCGGGTCTCCCGCAGCCTGCGCCGCCTCCGGGGTGGTGGCCACGCCACGGTCGGCATCACCGCGGTCCTCCTCACCGCGATGCCCGTGACCTCGGCCCCGGCCGCCCCGCATCCCCCGCGCCCGATCTACGTCTTCGCCCACAACCTGAACTCCGCCGACCAGGTCGACAACGCCCTCGCCGCCGGCTACAACGGCGTCGAGGTCGATGCCGCGTTCAACGTCTCCGGCGCGTGCGGCGGCACCAGGCAGTGGGTCTCCTGCGACCCCGGCAACCCGGCGTCGGAGAGCGTCGACCCGGTCAACATCAAGCGGAAACGCACCGGCGCGGTATTCGACGCACTCGCCAACGCCCGGCGCAGCGGCAAGAACCTCGCGGCCGTGTGGGTCGACATCAAGTCGTCCACCGACGGCGACCAGCCCGCCCAGATCAGCACCCTGCGAGGCCTGGTCCGCGACAAACTGCTGGCCGCCGGGATCAGGGTGATGTACGAGGTGCCCTACTCGTCGAGCAGTGACGCCGCCTGGAACGCGCTCAAGCAGAACCTGGACCCCCTGGAGTCGACGGCCGTGACCGGCACCTACGCGCAGGTGCGCGACACCTTCTCCAGGGAGGGCGGCGGAATCCCCGCCAGGCACCGGTTCGCCACCGACGGTTCGGCGGTCTTCGCCACGTTGACCGGGACCTGCATGAAGACCAACGGCGACAAGGTCACGGGGCTCAGGGACAGCGTCGCCAACCGTGAGGCGGGGAACATCGCCGGCGTCTTCGCCTGGACCATGGGCTCCTCACCCGACGGTGCCGACTGCGCGGCACGGATGCTCGGCGAGATCGGGGTCAACGGCGTGATCGCCGGATCCCGGCTCTCGGACTACCGCAAGGAGACCGACACCGACGTCGCGGTGAACAACATCACGGACTGGGTCAAGAGGCACCCCGCCCAGGCGCGGATGGCCACCGTCCACGACACCCTCTTCGGCTGAGCCGAAGCCGCGGCGGCTCCGGCTCGGAACTGAGTCGGCGCTCCCTCCCGGACGGTGTTCGGGAGGGAGCGCCGGCTCGCCTCGCCTCTCTCCGCCTCGCTAGCTCTGCTTGATCGCGGAGATGTCGAACTCCAGCACCACCTTGTCGCCGACCAGCACGCCGCCGCCCTCCAGCGCCGCGTTCCAGGTCACGCCGAACTCCTTGCGGCTGATCGTCACCGAACCCTCCAGGCCCACCCGCAAGTTGCCGTACGGGTCCACCGCGTTGCCGGTGTACTCGAAGTCGATGGCCACCGGGCGGGTGGTGTCCTTGATGGTGAGGTCACCGGTGACCCGGTAGTCGGTGTCGGACTTGGCCTCGACCGAGGTCGAACGGAAGGTGATGTCCGGGAAGTTGGGGGCGTCCAGGAAGTCGTTGGTGCGCAGGTGCTGGTCGCGCTGCTCGACTCCGGAGTCGATGCTCTCGGCCTTGATCACCACCTGGCCGGTCGACCGCGTCGGATCGGCACCGTCCAGGTGCGCGGTGCCCTCGAACTGCCCGAACGCGCCCCGCACCTTGGTCACCATGGCGTGCCGGGCGACGAAGCCGATCCGGGAGTGCGCGGGGTCGAGGACGTAGTCCCCGGTGAGCTCGGGAAGCGAAACGGTCATCAGGTACCTCCAAGGGGTGGCCCGGGGTCCGGGCGTCAGCCTGCAAGGTGTCAGCCCAATGCAGTATCACCCCGCCCGCCGCGCGGCACCACCGTGCCAAGTTCCCGCCAACGGGTGAAGCCTCTCAGTCCCGGTACGGGACCAGCCGCGCCAGGTCCAGCTCGAAGCCGAACGGCTCGGGGATCCGGATCGTCTCGCCGAACTCCCGCTCGGTACGGGTGTGGTAGCGGTCGCGGTTCGGCTCCGAGAACAGGGTGACGGTCTTCTGACGCGGGTCGATGATCAGATAGAGCGGGAAGCCCATCCGCGGGTAGTCCCGGACCCTCCCCGTCCAGTCGTTCTCGGGGTTGGACGGGGAGACGACCTCGACCGCGATCAGCGCGAGCTCGGCCGGAATGGTGTGGCCTGCCAGGTCGATGACGCCCTCCGGCAGGTAGGTCAGGTCGGGATTGCGGACAGCACCGACTTCCGGCCACCGTACGGCGGCGGGCCGAGCGGACGGGCGGGCCTCCAGCCGGACCGGGGTCAGGCGTTGGCCTGGGCGTAATGGAGGCTGCCGCCCTGCGGGAGGAGGTAGCCGACGGTGCGGTGGGCCGGTGGGCGGCCGGCGAGGGTGGCGGCGTCGGTGCTGCCGGAGACCTCCCAGCCGACCAGGGCGAGGGGGAAGGACACGGTGCGGTGGGCCTCGGTGGCGACGGCGGCGAGCCAGTCGTCGAGGGCGGCCGACCGGTAGGACATCAGACCGGCCCGGGCCGGCACCCCGGCCGCGTCCAGGGCGCCGGTCGGGACGTAGAAGTCGAGCCAGTCGCTGCCGTCCTCCTCCCGGACGACCATGCACCCGCACACCACCAACTGCCCCTCCGGCAGCCGGACCCGGCCCTGGAGATGGCCGGTCCCGGCCAGCGAGGCGAGGGTGCACGGGGCCTCCGGCTGCTCCTCGGGTTCGGCGTCCCGGCCGGTGACGCAGCCCTCGACGCCCGCTGCGGTCCAGACGGCGGCGAGGGCGGCCGCCAGCCGGTCGTCGTCACCGGTGGGGCCGACCTCGATGGCCAGTTCGTAGAACCCGCCGAGCCAGTTGCCGGGCTCGCGGAAGGAGGCAGCGTTCGTCATCCCCCGATGATGCACCAGGACTGACCTGCGGCGCAGCCGCGTTCCGGGCCCCTCAGCCCTCCGGGGGCGGGGGTGGGCCCTGGGCCGGGAGGCGGCGGGCGAGGAGGGCTCCGGCGGCGACCAAGGTGGCGGTGAGGGCCAGGGCGAGCCGGTAGGGGGCGGGGTCGGCGCCGTCGCCGAGGGCGCCGATCAGGGCGGCGGTGGCGGCGATGCCGATGGCGCCGCCGAGGGTGCGCAGAATGGTGAACAGGGCCATCGCCCTGCCCATGGCGGGCGGCGGGACGTCGGCGAAGCCGGCGATCTGGACGGTGAGCACGGCGGTGCCCAGCACCAGTCCGACGGCGAACATCAACGCCCGTACGGCCCAGGGGTTCTCGGCGAGGCCGAGGGCGGCGAGGATCGCCGCGGCCAGCAGCAGGGCGGGCAGGGCGAGGCGGCGCGGGCCGAGCCTGGGCAGCAGCCGGTCGACCACCTGGGAGGCGGCCATCAGGCCGATCGCCTCGGGGAAGACGCTGAGCCCGGCGTCCAGGGCGGTGGCGCCGCGGGCGGCCTGGTAGAGCAGCGGCAGCACGAACAGGGCGCCCATCAGACCGGCCGAGGTGAGCAGCGCCAGCCAGCTCGCCGCGCCGTAGGAGCGGTCGGCGAGCAGCCGCAGGTCCACCAGCGGTTCGGGCGAGCGGAGCTGGTTGCGTACCGCGAGCCCGAGCAGGGCGGCTCCGGCGAGGCCGCCGAGCCAGACCGCCGGTGCCGTCCAGCCGTGGGCCGGGCCGAAGCCGAGGGCGTAGGTGAGCAGGCCGAGGCCCGGGGTGGCGAGCAGGAAGCCGCGGGTGTCGAAGCGGCCGGCCGGGGGTTCCGGTTCGGTCCGCAGGGCGGCCAGGCCGAGTGCCACGGCGGCGATGCCGACCGGCAGGTTGACCAGGAACAGCCAGTGCCAGGAGAGGTGTTCGGTGAGGAAGCCGCCGAGGGGCGGTCCGAGGGCGGGCATCAGGGCGGTCGGCACGATCAGGATCCGGCCCAGGCGCGGGCGCTCCTCCGGCGTGAAGGCGCGGAACAGCAGGGTCATGCCGACCGGGGTGAGCAGGCCGCCCGCCACGCCCTGGACGGCGCGGGCGGCGGCCAGGGCGCCGAGGCCGGGGGCGGCGGCGCAGAGTGCGGAGGCGAGGGTGAAGACGGCGAGCGCGCCGAGGAAGACCCGCTTCACGCCGTACCGGTCACCGAGCCAGCCCGCCACCGGCAGGCCGAGGGCGAGGCCGATCAGGAAGGCGGTCTCGACGGAGTTGGCCGCCGGGACGGGCCGGCCGAAGTCCTCGGCGATCCGGTACAGCGCGGGGTTGACGATGGTCGAGTCGAGGCCGTTCATGCACATCGCGGCGGTGTACACGACGACCACGGCGGCGCGCCCCGCGAGCAGGGGGCGCGCTGGGGACGCGACGGCGGGAGGGGTCACAGGTCGGTCCAGTGCGCGGTGATCCAGGCGAGGGCGTCGGGGCGGGCGCAGGGGCCGTGGGCGACGCCCCAGCCGGGCGGGACGGCGGCGAAGGCGGGCCACAGGGAGTGCTGGCCCTGGCCGTTGACGAGGGCCAGGAACTCGCCGTCGGCGTCGAAGGGGTTGGCGGGGGCGTCACTCATGGTCGGGGTTCTCCAGGTGGTCGGCGATCACGCTCGCGATGTGCGCGATCGGGGCGGGCAGGGTCATGTCCTTGTGCGAGCAGGCCACGTCGGTGTTGTCGATCCGGCCGGTCACGTAGGGGGCCCAGAGTTCGGGCACCAGGGTCTCGTCGATGGTGTCGACGGTGGCGCGGAAGAACCGGACGTCGCCGTGGAAGGGGCGGTGGTCGTAGCCGCGCACCAGGTGGTTGGTGTTGAGGTAGATCTCGTTGAGCGCCGTCACGGTGGACCGGTCCAGCCCGGCCAGCGGGCTGCCCTCGCGGCCCAGCAGCTCGATGACGGAGTCGAGTTCGAGCGGCTGCCCGGCGAGGTCGTCGGGCCCGAAGCCGCCCATGGTGAGCAGCGCCTCCAGGGCTTCGGCCTGGTCCGGGACGGGCAGTTCGCGGAAGCCCTCGGCCGGGTAGGCGTCCAGGATCGCGAGCAGTTCGACCCGCTGGCCGAGCTCCTGGAGCCGGACGGCGACGGCGTGGGCGATGATCCCGCCGGTGGACCAGCCGAGCAGCCGGTACGGCCCCTCGGGCTGGACCTCGCGCAGCCGGTCGGCGTAGTGCGCGGCCAGCTCCTCCATGGTCGCGGGCAGCGGTTCGCCGACGGTGGCGGCGCCGACGCCCTGGGCCTGGAGGCCGTAGAGGGGGACGTCGGCCGGGAGGTGGCGGATCAGGCCGGTGTAGCACCAGCTGAGGCCGCCGGCCGGGTGGATCGCGAACAGCGGGGCCCGGCGGCCGGGGGCGGTGGGGCGCAGCGGGAGCAGCACGTCCAGGGCGTCGGCGCCGGGGGCGCCCTCGGACAGGGCGGCGTCGAGCGCGGCCACGCTGGAGGCCTGGAACAGCGCGCCGATGCCGACCTCCAGGCCGAGCACCTCGCGGATCCGGCCGGCCAGCCGGACCACCAGCAGGGAGTGGCCGCCGAGCGCGAAGAAGTCGTCCTCGACCCCGACCGCCTCCAGGCCCAGGACCTCGGCGAAGAGCTGGCAGAGCTGCTGCTCGCGCGGGCTGCGGGGCGGGCGGCCGGCTCCGGCGGCGGGGGCCTCGGGGGCGGGCAGGGCCCGGCGGTCGAGCTTGCCGTTGGCGGTCAGCGGCAGCCGGTCGACCAGGACCACGGCGGAGGGCACCATGTGGGCGGGCAGTTCGGCGGCGGCGTGGGCGCGCAGGTCCTCGGGCGAGGCGGCGGGGGTGGTGGGGGTGGCGGGGGCGGTGGGGGCGGTGGAGGCAGTGGGGGCGGTGGGGGCCGTGGGGGAAGTGCCCACGACGTAGCCGACCAGGCGCTTGTCGCCGGGGGTGTCCTCGCGGACCACCACGGCGGCGTCGGCGACGGCCGGGTGGGCGGCCAGCACGGCCTCGATCTCGCCGAGTTCGATCCGGAAGCCGCGCAGCTTCACCTGCTGGTCGGCGCGGCCGAAGTACTCCAGCACGCCGTCCGCCCGGCGGCGGGCGAGGTCGCCGGAGCGGTACATCCGGGTGCCCCGCTCGCCGAACAGCTCGGCGTGCGGGTCGGCGACGAAGCGGGTGGCGGTGAGTTCGGGGCGGCCGAGGTAGCCGCGGGCCAGGCCGGCCCCGGCGACGTACATCTCGCCGGTGACGCCGGGCGGGACGGGCTGGAGGTGCTGGTCGAGGACGTAGACCCGCAGGTCGGGGATGTTGACGCCGATGGTGCTGCTGCTGGTGGCGGCGGCGCTCGCCCGGTCGAGGGCGATGTACGAGACGTGCACGGTGGTCTCGGTGATGCCGTACATGTTGACCAGGGTCGGGGCGTCCTGCGGGTGCCGGGAGTACCAGTCGTCGAGGCGGCCGAGTTCGAGCGCCTCGCCGCCGAACACCACGTAGCGCAGGGCGAGTTCGCTGCCGGGACGGTCGCGGTCGGCGGCGCTGAGCTGGTAGAAGGCGGACGGGGTCTGGTTGAGCACGGTGACGCGCTCGCGGGCGAGCAGGTCGAGGAAGGCCGCCGGGTCGCGGCTGACCAGGTGCGGGACGACGACCAGCCGGCCGCCGTACAGCAGCGCGCCCCACAGTTCCCAGACCGAGAAGTCGAAGGCGTAGGAGTGGAAGAGCGTCCAGACGTCCTGGGCGTCGAAGCCGAACCAGTGGTCGGTGGAGCTGAACAGCCGGGCGACGTTGCGGTGGGTGACGGGCACGCCCTTGGGCCGGCCGGTGGAGCCGGAGGTGTAGATGACGTACGCGGTGTCCTCGGCGCGCAGCGGACGGGTGCGTTCGTGCTGGGCGAGCGGGGTGGCCGGGTACCGCGCCGACTCCGGCCCGTCGACCAGGAGTCGGGGGACGTCGTGGACGGGCAGCCGGGGGGCGGTGGCCCGGTCGGTGAGCAGGGCGGCGGGGGTGGCGTCGGCCAGCATGTAGGCGAGGCGGTCGGCCGGGTAGTCGGGGTCGAGCGGGAGGTAGGCGGCGCCGGACTTGGCGACCGCGAGCAGGGCGACGACCAGGTCGACCGAGCGGGGCAGGGCGAGCGCGACGATGGTGCCGGGGCCGATGCCGTGGGCGGCCAGCAGGCGGGCCAGGCGGTCGGCGCGGGCGGAGAGTTCGGTGTAGTCGAGTCGGTCGTCGCCGCAACTGACCGCTACGGCGCGCGGGTTGGCGGCGGCCGCGGCCTCGAAGAGCTCGGGCAGGGTGGCGGTCGGGTCGGTGGCCGCCGGCACGGGCGCCGTCGGCACGGCTGCGGCGGACGGGGTGAGGTTCCACTCGACCAGGGCGCGCCGGCGCTCCTCCGCGCTGATCAGCGGCAGCCGGCCGATCGGGGTGTCCGGGGCGGTGGCGGCGGCGGTGAGCAGCCGGGTGAGGCGGTCCGCGAGGGCGGTCGCGGTGGCGGGGTCGAAGAGGTCGGTGCGGTACTCCAGGAAGCCGCCGATGCCGCCGCCGGGCCGCTCCCCCGCATTGAGGGTGAGGTCGAACTTGGCGGTGCCGCTGGGGATCGCGGCGATCTCGACGGTCAGGCCGCCGCCGAGCGCGAGGGGTTCGTCGGCGCGGCTCTGCCAGGCGAGCATCACCTGGAACAGCGGGTGGCGGGCGAGCGAGCGGGCCGGGTTGAGCTCCTCGACCAGGCGGTCGAAGGGCAGGTCGGCGTGCTCGTGCGCGGCCAGCACGGTGCCGCGCACGCGCCGGAGCAGCTCCCGGAAGGACGGGTCGCCGGCGGTGTCGGTGCGCAGCACGGCGGAGTTGACGAAGTAGCCGACCAGGGCGGCGGTCCGCTCGTCCTCGCGCCCGGCGAGCGGGGTGCCGACGGGGATGTCGGTGCCGCAGCCGTGCCGGGTGAGCAGCGCGGCGAGGCCGGCCTGGACGGCCATGAACACGGTGCCGCCGGTGGCGCGGGCGAGCGCGGCGAGGGCGGTGTGCGCCTCGGCGCCGAGGGCGAAGGGGACGGTGGCGCCGTCGTGTCCGGCCAGCGGCGGGCGGGGGCGGTCGGTGGGCAGGTCGAGCTGGTCGGGCAGGCCGGCCAGGGCGGTGCGCCAGTGCTCGGTCTGCCGTACGGCGAGCGGGGTGGGTGCGTCCACGGTGCCGAGCAGCTGTCGCTGCCAGGCCGCGTGGTCGGCGAACTGGACGTCCAGTGGGGCGAGTTCGGGCGCGCGCCCGGCCTGCCGGGCGGTGTAGGCGGCGGCGAGGTCGTGCAGCAGCGGGGTGGTGGAGGCGCCGTCGCCGGCGATGTGGTGGAGCAGCAGGAGCAGGGTGTGCCGCTCGCGCCCGTGGCCGAACAGCGTGGCGCGCAGCGGGGGTTCGGCGGTGAGGTCGAAGGCGTACCGGACGGCCTCGGACAGCTCGCCCTCGACGTCCGGGAGTTCGACCGGCGCGGGCGGCAGGATCCGCTGGTACGGCGTGCCGTCCGGCTCCTCGCCGTAGACGGTGCGCAGGACTTCGTGCCGGGCGGTGAGGTCGCCGAGGGCGAGGGTGAGGGCGGCGCGGTCGAGCGGGCCGGTGAGGGTGAGGGCGAGCGGGATGTTGTAGGTGGGGCTGGGGCCTTCGAGCCGGTGCAGGAACCAGAGGCCGCGCTGGGCGGGCGAGAGCGGCATCCGCTCGGTGCGGGGCACGGGCACCAGGGCCGGGCGGGGTTCGGCGGGCCCGGCCTCGGGGGGCCCGTCCTGCACTGCGGGCCGGACCAGGGCGGCGAGGGCGGCCGGGGTCGGGTGGCGGAAGACGTCGGCGAAGGCGACCGGTGCGGCGAAGGTCTCGCGCAGCCGGGCGGCCAGCCGACCGGCGAGCAGGGAGTGGCCGCCGAGGTCGAAGAAGGACTCCTCCCGGCCGGGTGCGGCGGGCAGGCCGAGGACGTCGGCGAACAGCCCGCAGACCAGTTCCTCCTGCGGGGTGGCGGCGGCCGCGCCGGGGGTGGTGGCGGCGGGCTCCGGGAGGGCGCGGTGGTCCAGCTTGTCGTGGGCGGTGCGCGGCAGTTCGTCCAGCAGCAGGACGGCGGCCGGGACCATGTGGGCGGGCAGGCGGGCGGCGAGCGCGGCGCGCAGGGCCTCGGGGTCGGGGACGGCACCGGTGGGGTGGTCGCCGATGGCGGGGAGTTCACCGGTGGCGGGGACGACGTAGCCGAGCAGTCGTTTGCCCTGCGGCCCGGGCCGGGCGATCACCACGGCCTGCGCCACGCCCGGCAGTTGGGCGAGGACGGCGGCGATCTCGCCGGGTTCGACCCGGAAACCGCGGATCTTCACCTGGTCGTCGGCGCGCCCGAGGAACTCCAGGGTGCCGTCGGGGCGGCGGCGGGCGAGGTCGCCGGTGCGGTACATCCGGTCGCCGGGCGGGCCGAAGGGGTCGGCGAGGAAGCGTTCGGCGGTGAGGTCGGGGCGGCCGAGGTAGCCGCGGGCCAGGCAGGCACCGGCCACGTACAGTTCGCCGGTCACGCCGTCGGGCGCGGGGCGCAGCGAGCCGTCCAGGACGTAGGCGCGGGAGCCGCGCACCACCCTGCCGGTCGGGGCGCCGTCCGGGCCCGGGGTCCAGGCGTAGGCGTCGACGGTGGTCTCGGTGGGGCCGTAGAGGTCGATCGGGTGCAGGCCGGGGACGGCGGCGAGCCGCTGCCAGAGGGCGGGCGGGGTGGCCTCGCCGCCGACCGCGAGCACCGAGGGGCGGTGCCGGTCCTCGTCCAGCACGCCTTCGGCGAGGAGGACTTCGAGGTAGGAGGGGGTGAGGTCGAGGTAGTCGATGCGCTCGCGGTGGAGGTGGGCGGCGAGGGCGGCCGGGTCGCGGTAGGTGGCGTCGTCGAGCAGGTGGAGCTCGTGGCCGTGGACCATCCACAGCACCGGGTCCCAGGAGGCGTCGAAGGCGAAGGAGGCGCTGTGGGCGATGCGCAGGCGCTCGCGGCCGGTGCGGCGGACGGCGGGGGCGATGTGGTCCTCGCCGTGGCCGGCGTGCAGGTTGGCGAACGAGGCATGGGTGACGACCACGCCCTTGGGGCGGCCGGTGGAGCCGGAGGTGTGCAGCACGTAGGCGGCGTCGTGGAGGCGCGGGGCCGGCAGGGGCGCCTCGGGGCTCCCGGGGGCCTCAGGGGCCGCGGTGGCACCGGGGGCCGCGGTGGCACCGGGGGCCTCGGCGTCGGACGGCCGTACGGTGGGCAGGCCGGGCGGCAGGTCGAGGTCGGCGAGCGCCTCGGGGGTGCCGACGGCGCAGACCGGGCGGGCGTCGGCCAGCACGGCGGCGAGCCGCTGCCGGGGGTGGGCCAGGTCGAGGCTGACGCAGGCGCCGCCGGCCTTGAGCACGGCGAGCATCGCGACCAGGGTGTCCGCGCTGCGCGGCAGGGCAAGGGCGACGGGCGCGCCGCCGTGGACGCCGAGGCCGCGCAGCCGGTGGGCGAGGCGGTCGGACCGGCTCTCCAACTCGCCGAAGGTGAGGGCGGTTTCGCCGCAGCGGACGGCGACGGCGGCCGGGGTGCGGGCGGCCTGGGCGGAGAACAGCTCGGGCACGGTCCGCTCGACCGGGGGTTCGGTGCGGCCCTCGGTGGCGCGGCGCAGGGCGTCGGCGTCCAGCAGGTCGATCCGGGCGATCGGCGTCGTCGGGTCGGTGAGCAGCAGCTCGGTGAGGGCGTCGAGGTAGCGCAGCAGGCCGTCGCGGTGGGCGGCCAGCGAGTCGGCGCCGTGGCGGGCCGGGTCGGCGTCGAGGAGCAGGCGCAGGCCGCCGTCGGGGCCGGGCGAGACGTTCACGGCGAGGTCGTCGACCGGTCCGGCGGCGAGGTTGCGGACCACGCCGGGCAGGCCGGCCAGGTCGAGGTCGGCCTCGAAGGCCTTGATGTTGACCATCGGGCCGAACAGGGCGCGGCGTCCGCCGGTGCGGCCGAGGTCGCGGCGCAGGTCCTCCAGCGGGTAGCGCTGGTGGCGGCGGGCGGTGCGCAAGGCGCGGACCACCTGGCGCAGCAGGTCCTCGGCGGTGTCGGCGGGGCGGACGGCCAGGCGCAGCGGCAGCACGTTGGCGGCGGCGACGGGCGTGCGCAGGGCGGCGGGGCCGCGGCGGTTGGCGAGCGGGAGGCCGAGCAGGACGTCCTGGGCGCCGGTCAGGCGGTGCAGGTAGCCGGCGGTGGCGGCGAGGAGGAGCTCCGCCCAGGTGGCGCGGGCCGCGGTGGCGGCACGCTCCAGGCGCTCGCGGGTTCCGGCGGGGAGGGTGGCGGTCAGCCGCAGCGGGGTCGACTCGGCCCCGGGCCGCCCGGAGCGCTCGGCCCCGGAGTGCTCGGCCCCGGGATGCACGGCGGGGGTGCCCGGCAGGACGGCCGGGGCGTCGGCGCCGGCAAGGTGGGCGGACCAGTGGGCGCGGTCGGTGCGGTAGTCCTCGCCCGCGCGGTAGGCGGCCTCCTCGGCGGCGGCCTCGGCGAGGCGGGCGAAGGGGCTGGGGCCGGGGTCGGCGCCGGTGGTGCGGGCGGTGTAGTGGGCGGCGACGCGGTCGCCGAGGAGGGTCAACGCGTAGGCGTCGACGGCGAGGTGGTGGATCCGGCGGTACCAGATCCGCTGGTCGTCGGCGAGCCGGATGAGCGCCTGGGTGAACAGCGGGCCGGTGGTGAGGTCGGCCGGGCGGGCGAGGTCGGCGCGCATCCAGGCCTCGGCCTCTGCGGACGGCTCCTCGGCGGCCCGCAGGTCGAGGCGGTGCAGCGGCCAGCGGTGACCGGGGGTCAGGCGCTGGTGCGGGGTGCCGTCCGGGCCGGTGACGACGACCGCGCCGAGGGCCTCGGCCTCGTCCACGGTCTGCCGCAGGGCCGCCTCGAAGGCCTCCTCGTCGAGCGGTCCGGTGATCTCGACGGCGTCGCCGGTGTTGTAGACCGGGCTGGCGGGGTCGAGCGACTGGGCGTACCAGACGGCGGCCTGGGCGGCGAGCAGCGGGACGTCGGCGGACCGGGCCCCGGTGGGCTGCTGATCGACGGGCTGCTGATCGGCCGGCTGCTGATCGGCGGGCTGCGTTTCGACGGCGGGCATGGTGCGGAGAGCTCCTCGGGGGATCCGGAACGCCTTACTTAGGTTAGCCTAATCTAACTTCATACGATCTGGTCAACGGCCTCGTGCGGCCGCGCCCCTGACATCCCGGAGACGCCCATGACCCAGCCTCGGAATCAGCCCGAGAACCAGGCGCCGAGCGCGGCCAAGCAGGCCGTCCGCGAACGCGTCCACGCGCACACGGCCGACCTGCTGGCGCTCAGCCACCGCATCCACGCCCACCCCGAGACCGCCTTCGAGGAGCACCGGGCGGCCGCCTGGTGCGCCCAACTGCTGCGCTCCCACGGCTACTCGGTCACCGCACCCGCCCACGGCCTGGCCACCGCGTTCACCGCGAGCCTCGGCAGCGGGCCGGTCACCGTCGCGCTGGTCTGCGAGTACGACGCCCTCCCCGGCCTGGGGCACGCCTGCGGGCACAACCTGATCGCCGCCGCCGGCGTCGGCGCGGCGCTCGGGCTCGCCCCGTACGCGGACGAACTCGGGCTCACCGTACGGGTGATCGGCGCACCGGCCGAGGAGCGCGGGGCCGGCAAGGCCCTGCTGCTGGAGGCCGGAGCCTTCGACGGGGTGGACGCGGCGATGATGGTGCACCCCTGCCCGGTCGAGGTCGCCGACTTCCGCTCCTTCGCTCTGGGCACCCTGTCCGTCCGCTACACCGGGCGCGCCGCCCACCCCAGCCTCAACCCGCACGAGGGCCGCAACGCCGCCGACGCGCTCACCGTCGCGCAGGTCGCGCTCGGGCTGCTGCGGCAGCAACTCCCGCCCCAGTGGCGGGTGCACGGCATCACCACCGCGGCCGGGACGGCCCCGAACCTGATCCCCGACAGCGCGAGCGCCGAGTACGAGATCCGCGCCTCGGCGGCCGAGGACCTCGCCCACCTGCGGGCGCGGGTCGAGGACTGCTTCCGGGCCGGAGCGCTGGCCACCGGCTGCGAGGTGGAGCTGACCAGGCCCGAGCCGGACTACCTGGACATGCGCTCCGACCCGGCCCTGCTCACCCACTGGCGCGCCAACGCGGCGGCGCTGGGCCGGCCGGAACCGGTCGAGCGCGCGCCGTTCGCCTGCACGGACATGGGGAACGTCTCGCACGTGGTGCCCTCCATCCATCCGGTCCTGGACATCACCGGGGGCTCCTGCGCACCGCACGAGGCGGCCTTCGCCGAGGCCGCGCTCGGGGCGGAGGCCGAACGGGCCCTGCTGGACGGCGCGGTGGCGATGGCATGGACCGCGATGGACCTGGCGGCGGGGGGCGGCCGACAGCTGACGGCCAACGGCTGATGACTGACAGCTGACGGACAACAGCCGACAGATAACAGATGACAACTTTCAGCGAACAGATTTCATCTTTCATCATCTGTTCGCTGAAAGTTGTTCGCAGTCATCCGTCAGCCGCCGCCCGCCAGCACCACCGCCGCGCCCGTCCGCAGCGGCCAGAGGAAGCCCCAGTGCGGCAGCCGCAGTTGCAGCACCCGGTCGCCCGGCCCGAGCGGGTGGGCGGCCTGGAGCTCGCGCACCCGCCGGTCCGCCTCGGCGTGGGTCAGCCGGACGGCGGCCGGGCGCCCGCCCGGGCCGTACCCGACGCTGAGCAGGTGCTGCGGGGTGAGCGCGCGCGGCGGGTCGGTGTCCAGCTCGCCGGTGGTGTCGAGGCCGCCCGGTGCACCCGGTGTCCCCTCCCCCAGCACGCAGACCAGCTCGTTCTCGGCGCGCAGCCAGTCCCGCCGCCCGGGCGGGTCCGCCGGGTCCAACGACAGCCACGCCGCCCCGGACTTGGCCACCGCGAGCACCGCCGTCAGCTGCTCCTCCGGACGGCCGGCGGGCGTCAGCCCGACCACCGCACCCGGCCGGGCGCCGCGCCGGGCCAGGGCCCGGGCCAGCCGGTTGGCCGAGGCGTTCAGCTCCCGGTACGTCACCACCCCGCCGTCCGCGAGCACCAGCGCCGGCGCCTGCGGCATCCGGGCCGCCTGGGCCTCGACCGGGCCGACCACGGTGGTGGCCGGGTACTCGACCGCCGGACCGGACCGCACCGGTTCCGGCAGGACCAGCCCCTCCGCCGCGAGCAGCCCGGCCGGGCCCTCCTCCACGGAAGGGCCCCCCGCGCCGGCCGGGCCCGCGCCCGCCTCCCGTACGACCGCCTCCATCAGGCCACGCCCAGCAGTTCGGCCCAGGCCTCGACGGACGGCCGCTCCGCCAGCCGTACGAACTCCACCTCGGCGCCCTCGGCCCGCCAGCGCTCGGCCAGGGTCATCAGCCGGATCGAGTCCAGCCCCCAGTCGGCCAGGTTCTCGTCCAGCGGGATGTCCGCCGGGTCCTCCCCGAGCAGGTCGGCGACCTCGCCCCGGATCCGTTCCACCGTGAAACCGGTCGCGTCCACGCCCGTCACTTCCCGTCCGTCCCTTCCAGCGCCGCGCGTACGACGTCCGCGGTGGTGACCGCCCCGCACCGCCCGGCGATCCACTCCAGTGCGGCGCGGTGCTCGTCCGGTCCGAAGTCGGCGACCGCATCGGCCACCACGAAGGCCCGGACGTCCCGCATCCAGGCGTCGCAGGCTGTGGCCTGCACGCCGATGTGGGCGTAGACCCCGGTGATCACCAGCTGGTCGCGGCCCTGCTCGCGCAGCAGCTGCTCCAACTCGGTGCGCACGAAGGCGCTGTACTTCCACTTGGTGAGGACGGTGTCGCCCTCGGCCGGGGCGACGGCGTCGGCGACCGCGGTGGCGCGCGGGTCGTCGGGGATGCCGGGGCCCCAGAAGTCCTGCTGGAGTCCGCGTTCGGCCGGGCTCTGCCCGCCGCGCTGCGCCGAGTAGAGGACCGGCACCCCGCTCGCGCGGGCCGCGGCGGTCAACGCGGCGACGTTGGCCAGGAGTTCGGGCAGGGGCGCGGCGTCGCCCGGGAAGGCGTCCAGGAAGTGGTTCTGCAGGTCGTGCACCAGCAGCACGGCGCGGGCCGGGTCCACCGTCCAGGAGACCCGGTTGGCGGGCAGCTCCCCGGCGGTGGGCAGCGGGTAGGAGGGAATGCGGGGCAGGCCCACGATGGTCGAACTCCTCGGATTCACGGGGGTGATGGGGGGTAGACGGGGGGCTGTCACGATGCGGGGAGGGAGGCCGCGATGGCGGCCCGCAGGTCCTTCTTGCTGACCTTGCCGATCCCGGTGGCGGGGAAGGCGTCGACGAACTCCACCCGGTCCGGCACCTTGTACTCGGCCAGTCCGCGCCCGCGCACGAAGCGCTTCAACTCGACGCCCTTCGGCGGCTGTTCGCGGTGTTCGGCGCGGAGCACGACGTACGCGCAGGTGCGTTCGCCGAGGTACGGGTCGGGCATCGACACCACCGCCGCGTCGTGCACGGCCGGGTGGGCGAGCAGGTGGTTCTCGATCTCCTCGGCGGCGACCTTCTCGCCGCCCCGGTTGATCTGGTCCTTGGCCCGGCCCTCGACCACCAGGTGGCCGCTGGGGAGCCGGCGGACCAGGTCCCCGGTGCGGTAGTAGCCGTCCGCGGTGAAGGAGGCCGCGTTGTGCCCGGGGGCGTTCCAGTAGCCGCGGATGGTGTACGGGCCCCGGGTGAGCAGGTGCCCGGTGGTGCCGTCGGGCAGGTCGCGGTCCTGGTCGTCGACCACCCGGACCTCGTCGTCGGCGGAGATCGGCCGGCCCTGGGTGGTGGCGATCAGCTCCTCCGGGTCGTCCAGCCGGGTGTAGTTGACCAGACCCTCGGCCATCCCGAACACCTGCTGGAGCGTGCAGCCCAGCACCGGGCCGACCCGCCGGGCCGCCTCCTCGCTGAACTTGGCGCCGCCGACCAGCAGCACCTCCAGGCTCTCGTGGCCGCGGGCGCCGCGCTCCACGGCGTCCAGCCACAGCAGCGCGAGCGGCGGGACGAGCCCGGTGACGGTGACGCCCTCGCGCGCCATCAGCGGGAAGGCCGTCTCGGGGCTGGGCTGCGGGCAGAGCACCACCCGGCCGCCGGCGTACAGCGTGCCGAGCGAACCGGGCGAGCTGAGCGGGAAGTTGTGGGCGGCGGGCAGCACGCACAGGTAGACGCTGCGCCCGTCCAGCGCGCACAGCTCGACCGAGCCGCGCAGCGAGTAGATGTAGTCGTCGTGGGTGCGCGGGATCAGCTTCGGCACCCCGGTGCTGCCGCCCGAGAGCTGGAGGAACGCGACGTCCCCGGGCTCGGGTTCGCGCGCGGGTCCGGGGCCGTCGCAGGCCACGTCCGCCAGCCGCAGGTGCTCGCCCGGGTCCTCGCCGGCCACCAGCACCAGCCGCAGGTCCGGGTTCTCCTCCCGTACCCGGGTGGCGAGTTCGCGGTGGTCGAAGCCGCCCTCGACGCCCGGGACGACGTACGCCACGGCGCCCGTGAACGCGCAGAAGTGCGAGATCTCCGCGTAGCGGTGCGCGGGCAGCGCGAAGACCGGCAGCGCACCGATCCGGAACAGGGCGAAGACCACCTCGAAGAACTCGGCGGCGTTGGGCAGTTGGACCACCACCCGGTCCCCGGCCCGGAGCCCGCGGGCGAGCAGCCCGGCGGCCATCCGGTCGGCCCGGCGGTCGAGTTCGGCGTACGTCCAGCGCCGCTCGCCCGCCGCCACCGAGTGGCCGCCGGGGTCGACCACGGCGATCCGGTCGCCGTGCGCGGCGGCGCGCTCGCGCAGCATCCGCCCGAAGGTCTCGCCGCGCCAGTGGCCGGCCGCCCGGTAGCGCTCGGCGAAGTCGGCCGGGTACGGGGTGAATCCGTCCAGCACCTCGTCCAGGGGCGTCACAGCGCCACCCCCGCGGCCTCCAGGAAGGTGCGGAACTTGGCGCTGGTCTCGGCGAGTTCGGCCTCCGGCCGGGACTGCTCGACCACCCCGGCGCCCGCGTACACCCGCAGCGTGCGGTCCTGCGCCTGCGCGCAGCGGATGGTCACCACCCACTCGCCGTCGCCGCTCTCGTCGCCCCAGCCGACCATGCCGGTGTACAGGCCCCGCTCGAAGGGCTCGATCTCGCCGATCACCCGGCGGGCGACGTCCGTCGGCGTGCCGCAGACCGCCGGGGTCGGGTGCAGCGCGCAGGCCAGCTCCAGGGCGGAGACGGCCGGGTCGGCCAGCTCACCGCTGATCGTGGTGGCCAGGTGCCACATCGCCGCCGTCCGCACCAGGGTGGGCCGCTCCGGCACGTCCAGGTTCCGGCAGTAGGGCGCCAGCGCCGCGCGGATCGCGTCCACCACCACGGCGTGCTCGTGCAGGTCCTTGGGCGACTCCAGCAGCGCGGCGGCGCGCCGGACGTCCTCGCCGAGGTCCTCGCTGCGCGGCACCGAGCCGGCCAGCGGGTTGGCCAGCACGGCCGTGCCCCGGCGGGAGAGCAGGAGTTCGGGGCTGGCGCCGATCAGGGTGCTGCCGGCGCCGGCCGGGACGGCGAAGGTGTAGCCGCCGGGGTCGCGCCGGGCCAGGCGCTGCAGCACGGCCGGCAGGTCGAGCGGCCGGTCGCTGGTCAGCTCCAGCGTGCGAGCCAGCACCACCTTGCTCAACTCCCCGCCGCGCAGCCGCTCGACGGCCGCCGCGACGCCCGCACCGTACGCCTCCGGCTCCGGGACCGAGCGGATCCGCCAACCGGCCTGCGCGGCCCGCGGTGCGGGCAGCGCGATCAGCGGGTCGTCGCGCAGCGCCCCGGCGGACCGGACCCGGGCGGGGACGGCGAGTTCGTCCCGGCCGCCGTGGTCGAAGGCCACCGCACCGACCACCAGGGGCCGTTCGACCCCGTCGCGGCGTGCCCCGGCCAGCGTCTCGGCGACCCGGACGGGCAGCGGGCGGGCGTCCTGCGGCACCCGGGCGTGCACGCCCGCGGCGAGCAGGGTGCGGGTCGGTGAGGCGAGGAACGCCTCGTCGTCGGCGGCCCGGTACTGGCCGAGCAGGCCGCTGGCCGCGCCGATGGCGGTTCGGTCGGGGCCGCCGTCGGTGGGGGTCGGCGGGGCGTGGTGCACCGTGGTCACGGTGGTCTCTCCAGTCTGGGACGGGTCTACGGTCTGCGGTCGGCGGATGCCCGGGGGTGCCTCAGGCGCGCAGGGTCGCGCCGCCGTCGACGTACAGGTCGTGCATGGTGATGTGCCGGGCCCGGTCGGAGGCCAGGAAGAGCACGGCCTCCGCGATGTCGGCGGGCTCGGCGATCCGCCCGAGCGGGATGCCGACCCGCCAGGACGCCAAGTCGCCCTCGATCAGGCGCTGTTCGGCCGCCTCGGCGTCCTCACCCCACAGCCCGCGCTGCATCCGGGTGTCGGTCGAGCCGGGCGAGACGACGTTGCAGCGCACCCCGGAGCGGGCCAGCTCCAGGCCGAGGCAGCGGGTGAACATGGTGGCCGCCGCCTTGGACGCCGCGTAGGCGGCCATCCCGGCCCGCGGCACCCCGGCGGCGTTGGAGCCCACCGTGACGACGGCGCCCCGCCCCCGCTCGGCCATCCGGCGGCCGACCGCCCGGCCGGTGTGGAACACCCCGGTGCTGTTGACGGCGAAGGTCTCCGCCCAGTCGGCGTCGGACAGTTCGACGACCGGGCCGGGGCGCAGCACTCCGGCGACGTTCACCAGTACGCCGATCGGGCCGAGTTGACGCTCCATCAATTCCACTGCGCTGTCGACCGCTCGGGCGTCGGAGACGTCCAGGGCGTACGGGTGCAGCGCCTCGGATTCCGCCGCGACCCCGGCGAGCGGGCCGGCCTCCCGGTCCACCGCCGCGACGACGGCTCCCTCGGCGACCAGCGCCCGGGCCACGGCCGCGCCGATGCCCTGTCCGGCCCCGGTGACCATCGCGACGACACCGGCGAATTCGGACCGTTCCACAGGACTTCCCCTCCGACCAGCAATGTTAGGCAAGCCTAACCTAACACATTTGTTCGCCTACGCCGATAGCCCGTTCGACAGATTCCGACACCTGGGCCGTCGTCAATCCGCCAGGCCGTCCTGCTGCGTCCCGATCCGCCCGGGCACGCGAAGAGGCCGCCCGCCCCGACGACGGGACGAGCGGCCTCAGGGGCTCCAGGGCCCGCCTTCGGACTCCCGTCTGCGGGAGTCCGAACACGGGCCCTAAGGGGTTCGCGTCGATGCCGCCCTCGACCGGGCGTCGCAACGATGCTCTACGGGTGGTCAGTTCCATTTGACCGCTCACCCGTTGATGTACGGACCGCCGTCTCGGTGGACGGCCGTCGCCAGTGGACGGCCGTCGTCAGTGGGCGGCCGTCGTCAGTGGGCAGCCGTCGCCGGTGGACGGCCGTCGTCAGTGGGCGGCCGGGGGCGGGGTGAGTCCGGCGCAGCCGCGCAGGCCGTCGCGGCGCTTGAGGGCGGCCTCGGCGGCGGCGCCGGTGACCGGCTGGGGGATGCCCTTGTCGTCGATGGTGGCCGGGGCGAAGGCCTCGCCCTTGACCTTGCCGTCGGCGGCGAGGGTGAGGGTGGTGACGCCGGTCTCGTTGGAGAAGGCGTAGTTGGAGGTGCCGTACCAGAGGAAGTTGCCGAAGCCGTACCCGATGTAGGTGTTGCCGAGCATGCCCGAGCCGACCATGGTGTGGGCATGGGTGCCGACCACCGCGGAGGCGCCGACGGCGGCGAGCTTCTTGGCCACGGCGGTCTGGGCGGCGGTCGGGCAGGCCTTGCCCTCCTCGCCCCAGTGCAGGTAGACGAGGACGACCGGGGCCTGCTGCTTGGCCGCCTGCACGGCCGCGACCAGCGCGGGGACGTCCAGGGCGGAGGCGATGCCGGGCTTGTTCGCGCCGGCCCGCCACTTCTGGTTGGTGATGTCCTCGACCTGGCTGGCGGCGACCACCGCGACCTTCACCCCGCGCACGGTGGTCACGTACGGGGCGTACGCCTCCTTGGCGTTGTGCCCGACGCCGATCACCGGGACGGGTGAGGAGTCCTTGGCGGCCAGGGTGTCGGTGAGGCCGTCGGCGCCGAAGTCGACGGCGTGGTTGTTGGCCATCGAGACGACGTCCACGCCGGAGTCCTTGAGCACGGACAGCGCCTTGGGCGTGGTGCGGAAGGTGTAGGTCTTCGGTTCGGGTGCGCCGCGCCCGGTGATCGCGGTCTCCAGGTTGAGCACGGAGAGGTCGGCGTCGGCGAGGGTGCGGGAGATCGGGCCGAGGGCCTGCTCGGGCGGCTGGACGGACAGCCGGGGCTCGGTCCGGCCCTCGAAGTGGACGTCTCCGGCGAAGGCGACGGTGATGGTGCCGTCCGGGCGGGGCGCGCCGCCCTTGGTGGGGGCGGCTGCGGGGGCCGTACCGGTGGTCGCGGCGGCGGAGGCCGGGGGCGCCGCGGCGGGCGCGGCGGTCGACGCCGAACCGGGTGCCGGGTCGTCCGGCCCGCAGGCGGTGGCGACGGTCAGGCCGACGAGCACGGCGACGGCAGCCGCGGCACGGCGCATGAGTGGTTCCCCCCGAGGTCGATGCAAGCGGTCAGCCTACGCCACCGAATCGGCACCGCTTGTGCCCGCATCCACAACATTCCGGACACAGGAGGACACCAGCGGGCCGACAAGCGACGACCCCGCGCGAACGCGCGCGACGCGTGGGCGCCCGCCGCCTGCGGTAGGACATGCTGGACCCGCCCACCCTCACCCCCGCCGGAGCCACCCCGCCGATGACGACGCCCGAGCCCACCCCAGCGCCAGCCCCAACCCCCGGCGCGACCCCCGCACCCGACTTCACCCCCGCCGAGCGCGCCCGCGGCCGCGCGCTGCGCCGCGCCCAGCTGCCGTGGGCACTCGGCGGCCGCCTGGCGGGCCTGGCGCTGACCCTGGTGCTGGGCCTGACCCCGGCCGGTGCCGCGCTGGTGACCGCCACCGGCCGCTGGTTCGGCGGTTCCCGGACGGCCGGGGTGCTGGCAGGCGCGGCTGCCCTGGTGGTGCTGGGCCAGGCGCTGCAACTGCCGTTCGGGGCGGGGGCGCGGGCCGTCCGGGCCCGGTTCGGCCTGGTGACCCAGAGCTGGGCGGGCTGGGCGCTGGACGCCGTGCGCTCGCTCGGGCTGACCCTGCTGCTGGTCCTGCCGCTGGTGCTCGGGCTGTTCGCGCTGACCGGGTGGTCCCCGCGGCACTGGTGGCTCCCGGCGGCGGGGGCGGCGGCGCTGCTGACGGCCGCGCTGTCCTTCCTCCACCCGCTGCTGATCGAGCCGGTGTTCAACCGCTTCACCCCGATGCCGCCGGGCGAGCTGCGGACGGCACTGCTGGCGCTGGCCGAGCGGGACGGCGTGCGGGTGCGGGACGTCCTGGTGGCGGACGCCTCCCGGCGGACCACCGCGCTGAACGCGTACGTCTCCGGGTTCGGCGCGACCCGCCGGATCGTCGCGTACGACACCCTGCTGACGGCGGCCGAGCCGCGCGAGGTGGAGCTGGTGGTGGCGCACGAACTGGGGCACGTCAAGCACCGGGACGTGCCGGTCGGTACGGCGCTCGGGGCGCTGGGTGCCGCAGTGGCGGTGGTACTGCTGGGCCTGCTGGCGAACTGGCGGCCGCTGCTGGCGGCGGCCGGAGCCGCGGACGCGGCGGATCCCCGGGCGCTGCCCCTGCTGGCCGCGTCGGCGGCGCTGATCGGCGCGCTGTCGGGGCCGGTGCAGTGTGCGGTGAGCCGCCGGATCGAGGCCAGGGCGGACCGGCACGCCCTCGAACTGACCGGGGACGCCGAGCAGTTCGTGGCGATGCAGCGCAGACTGGCGGTGGTGAACGTCTCGGATGTCGACCCGCCGAGGCTGCTTGAGCTACTGTTCGCCACTCACCCGAGTGCGACCCGCCGGATCGCGGCGGCCCGCGCCTGGCAGGCAGGGCGGGTAGGGCAGGACCCGCCGGACCCCGCGAACGGCGGCCCGGCGGCGGAGAGACGCGCGACCCCGGGGTAAATCCGTTGTATAGTGCAACAAATCCCGAGGAGGTAGGAACGCCGTGCCCGGCCGCGAGTCGTCCATCGACACCATCCAGCGCGAGCTGACCGCCTTCGCCCGCCGTGCCCGGCACAAGGCCTCCCAGCTGCACCCCGACCTCTCCCTGGTCACGTACAGCATCCTCGACCTGATCACCGAGCGCGGCGGCTGCCGGGCCGCCGACGTGGCCGCGTACTTCATGCTCGACAAGTCCACCGTCAGCCGCCAGGTCACCGCGCTGGAGAAGCTCGGCCTGCTGCGCCGCGAGACCGACCCGGACGACCAGCGCGGCCAGATCCTGCGCGCCACCGAGGGCGGCCTCACCCTGCTGCGGGACGCCAACGAGCAGCGCCGGACGGCCTTCACCGCCCGCTTCACCGAATGGTCCGACGAGGACGTCGCCCGCTTCGCCGCGTACCTGGCCCGCTACGGCCAGGAGGACTGACCGGGCCCGCACCCGCGCCCCGGCCCCCTCGCCGGCCCCCCTCTCCGGCCTCTCGCCGGCCCCTCCTCACCCCAGCGCCTCCGCCCCCGGCCCCGCCCGCCCCGGGGTGCGCCCCACCGCCCCCACGGTGTACAGAGGAGAGGTGCCCCTCCGGCAGCGTCCCGATGACCCCCGTCCCCGCGCCCGCCGCCGCTCCTGGCGACCCGACCGCCGAGTGATGACGGCACTGCCGCTCGCACTGATCGTCGTGATCACCGTCGTCGACATCCTCTCCCCGCCGTCGATCCACCTCGGCCCGCTGCTGATCGTCGCCCCGGCCCTCACCGCCTCCTTCGCCGGCCCGCGGGCCACCGCCGGGGTCGCCCTGCTGGCCCTCGCCGCGCTCACCGCCATCGGGGCCGTCCGGGACGGCCTGACCAGCGCCAACATCGAGACCCAGCTGAGCGCCCAGGTGGTCGTCTCGGCGCTGATCGTCGGCCTGCGGGTGCTGCGCGACCGGCACGAACGCGAGCTCGCCCGGGTGCGCTCGGTCTCCGAGGCCGCCCAGCGGGTCCTGCTGCGCCCGCTGCCGGAGCGGATCGGACCACTGCACCTGGCCTCCTTCTACCTGGCCGCCGAGGCCGAGGCCCAGGTCGGCGGCGACCTGTACGCGGCCGCCCGGACCACCGACGGCACCCGGCTGCTGGTCGGCGACGTCCGCGGCAAGGGGCTGTCCTCGCTCGGCGACGCGGCCCTGCTGCTCGGCGCCTTCCGCGCCGCCGCCCACCTGCACGCCGACCTGCCGGGCCTGGCCGAGTACCTGGACGGCAGCGTCTGCTGGGACCTCGCCCAGCTCGCCGAGGCCCGGCGGGCCGAACGCTCCCGGCACCAGCGCCCGGCCGAGGAGGCGCCGGACGAGGGCGGCGAGTCCTTCATCACCGCCGTGCTGATCGACATCCCCGACGACGGCTCGCACGTCCACCTCATCGACTGCGGCCACCCGCCCCCGCTGCTGCTGCGCCCGGACGGCGTCACCACGCTCACCACCCGCAACCCGGCACCGCCGCTCGGCCTCGGCGAACTCGCCCCGGTCTCGTACCAGGTGCAGACCTTCCCGTTCCACCCGGGCGACCGGCTGCTGATCTACACCGACGGGGTGATCGAGGCCCGGGACGCCCAGCGCCGCTTCTACCCGCTGACCGAACGGGTCACCGCCTGGCAGGCCGAGCGCCCCGGCGTCCTGCTGAGCCGCCTGCGCCGCGACCTGCTGGCACACGTCGGCCGCCGGCTGGACGACGACGCGGCGATGGTGATGGTGGAGCGGCTCCCTTAGGACGCGTCCGCCCCTCGCCGGGACCCGTCTTCGGCCACGGGACCCGCCGTCGGTCACGGCCGGTACGGCAGCTGCGGCACGTCGAAGCAGTCCGTGGTCATGGCCGGCACCTGGGTGACCCAGCCGCCCCGCCCGCCCCCGGCGGAGTCCTGCCAGCGGGCGACGTTCAGACAGGCCCGGGTGGGCCCGCTCGGCGGCGGCTGCGGCACGAAGGACGCGGGCAGGATCAGCCCGTGCGCGTCGTAGGGCTCGGCGCGGTTCAGGAAGGCCTCGACGCAGACCCGGGTCGGTGCGGCGCCGCAGGAGTCCAGGGCGTCGGCGAGCCACTGGGCGCCCGCCCAGCCCTCCAGCTCCCACGCGGACAGCCGGTCGGCCCGGTCCGGGTAGGAGCGGGCCATCGCGGCGCGGAAGTCGTGCACGGCCGGGTGCTGCTCGTCCTCGTAGTTCTGGCTGGAGGACGTCGCCCAGAGCGCGTTGCGGCAGTTCGGCGAGGCGGCGTAGTCGGTGCGCACCGACTCCGACCAGTTCTGCACCGTGGTCACCTTCGCCGCGACCGACACCCCGGCCTCGTCCAGCGCCCGGCAGAGCGCCGCGTTCCCGCGCGAGTCCATCGCGTCGAACAGCAGCTGCGAGCCGTCGGCGCGCACGGCCGCGGCCACCGCCTGGAAGTTCGGCAGCGCGAAGTCCACCGTCTGGAGCAGCACCCGGTAGCCCTCCGCCTCCAGCCCCGCCTTGAGCTGTCCGGCGTAGCGGGCCGAGTCGGCCTGGTTGTAGGCGACCACGGCGGCGCTGTCGGCGCCCAGGCGCTGCTTGAAGAAACGGAACACCTCGGTGCTCTGGTACAGGGTGCCGTTCCAGCCGACCGCCCGGCCGTCGCGCGGGGCGGCGCTGCCGTAGATCCCGTACAGGTGCGGCCAGCGGTCGTACGCCGTGCCGATCGGCTGGCCGCCGACGTCCGGCACCGCCTTGCCGCTCACGTACGGCGCGCCCGCGTAGTCCAGGACGCTGCCGCTGACGAGGGCGAAGACGTGCGCCTGGTCGACCAGCCGGTGCACGCAGTCCTGGTTGCCGATGCCGCTGCCGCCGTCGTCGCAGGTCACCACCTCGACCGTGCGCCCGTGCAGGCCGCCGCGGTCGTTGAGGGCCTGGAAGAACGCCTGGGCGCCGTACCGGGGGCCGCTGAACACCTCGCTGCCGACCGGGCTGGTCAGGGAGGTGACGATGCCGATCCGGATCGCGGTCGCGGACACGCCGGTGTCGAAGGACGGGTTGCCGCCGGCCCCCGGGGCGGGCGTGGCGCGGGCGGTGAAGGCGCCGTCCGGCAGCCGGGTGCCGCAGCCGGCGAGCAACGGCAGCAGGGCCAGGAGCAGGGCCAGGACCGGTGCCAGGACCGAGACCAGGACCGGACGCAGGACGGGCGTCGGCCCGCGGCCGTGCGGCAGTGCGGTCAGGTGCCGCCGAGGTGCGGTCAGCCGCATCCGGGGACCGGGGTGGCACTGGCCCCGCCGGCCTGGGTGAGCAGCCCGCACAGGGTCGAGCGGGAGACCTTCCAGGTGCCGTTGTCGAGGACGGCCTGCCCGGTCGCGGCCGGCGCGACCACGGTGCCCTGGAGGGAGAGCGCGTAGGTGACGGTCGCGTCGGCGGCGTCGGTGAACGCGACCCCGCCCACCGTGGCCTTCACCTGGCCCACCCGGGGGTCCTGGGAGAAGCCCTGGAGCACCGGGAGCAGCGTGTCGCCGCCCTGGAGCAGCTTGGCCTTGTCGGCGATCGGGGTGGCCGGGTCGAAGAACTTCTCCCAGTTGGCGGTGACCTCCGCCTGGGCGGCGGCCGGGTCGGCGGGGGCGGTGGCACTGGCGCCGGCGCCGGCGCCGGCGCCGGTGGTGACACTCGCACCGGCGGTGACGCTCGCGGTCGCGGCCGGGGAGGAGGCCGAGGACCCGGACCCGGACTTGGTGCTGCCGCACCCGGCCGCGGTGCCCGCCAGCAGCAGGGCGAGCAGCCCGCCCGCCGTCCGCAGGAGGGCGCTGCCGCCCCGGGAGGTGCCGCTTCGCGTCACGCGCATGGTGTTCCCTCTCGACCGCGCCGCCCGGACTGCGCCCGGCCGGTCGCGGATCCCCGGATGCTGTTCCAGGCCGATCCTGGAAACGTCTCAGGTGACACCATGAAGGCGGATCCATGGACGCATCGCAATCCGACGGAGAAATCACCCGTAACGCCCCGAGGGTTTCCCCCGTCCGGCGCGGTGCCCGCCTGCCGCAGAGCCTCCGGAGCGCGCGCGAGCGGGCCGGGCGCGAGCGGGCCGGGCGTGACCGGGCCGGCTGGCTGCTCCTCGCGGTCGGGGCCGTGCTGTGCGTGCTCGGCTGGTACGGGGTCTCCGGCGAACGCTTCGTCGAGCAGCAGGTCCCCTACCTGGCCTCCGCCACCGTCCCCGGCGCGGCCCTGATCGTGGCCGGCGCCGTCCTGGTCGCGCTGCGGCCGCCGCCCCCGCGCGGGCGCCTGGGGGAACTGACCGACCGGCGGGTCGAGCGGCTGTACGACCTGCTGGTGGAGCCCGGGGCCGAGCCGGGGCCGGGGCCTGATCCGGCCCCGGCGCACCGGTCGGGGCCGCTCGCCGTCCCCGAGGGCACCCGCTACCACCGGCCGGACTGCCCACTGGTCACCGGCAAGGCGACGGCCGCACCGGTGGACGCGGCCGCCGTACGGGAGCGGGGTCTGACGCCCTGCCCGCTCTGCTCGCCGGACGCCCCCGGGGCCCCGGACGCCCTGGGGCTCCCGGAGACCCCGAACCCCCCGAACACCCCGGACGCCCCGAGCAGGCCCGCCACCCGTCCGGGCGAAGCCGCCCCGCCGAGCGGCTGAACCGATGACCGTCCTGCTCGCCGCGCCCGACTCGTTCGGCCTCACCCTCGACCTCGCCCTCGCCGGGCTCACCGTCGGCAGTGCCGCCGCGCTCAGCGGCATCGGACTGGTCGTCTGCCACCGCGCCACCGGCGTGCTCAACATCGCCCAGGGCGCCCAGGCCATGGCCGTCGCCTACCTGCTGCGCGACCTCGTGGTCGTCCGGCACTGGCCGGTCTGGCCGGCCCTCGCCTGCTGCCTGCTGGTGGTCGCGCCCGCCCTCGGCGTGCTCCTCGACGTCCTCGTGCACCGCCCGCTGCAACGGCGCGGCGCCGGACCGGCCGAGACCATGGTCGCCGGGCTCGGCGTGTTCGTGCTGCTCATCGGAGTCGCCGTCCTGCTGTGGGGACCGGCCCCGCTGGCCGGCGCGCCCAGCCCGTTCGGCGGCGCCCCGATCCGGCTGCCCGGCGGCCACACCCTGCGCCCCGACACCGTCGCCCAGCTCGCCGCGATCCTGGTCCTCGGCCTCGCCGTCGCCGCCACCACCCGCTGGACCCGCCTCGGCCTCCACCTGCGCGCCGTCGTCGACGACCGCCGGCTCGCCGCCCTCACCGGCGTCGACGCCGACCGGGTCTCCGCCCTCGGCTGGGCCTTCGGCACCTTCACCGCCGGACTCGTCGGCGTCGCCCTCGCGCCCTACCTGCTGCTCGACCCGTACGGGCTGCCGCTGCTGGTCATGGAGACCATGGCCGTCGCCGTCGCCGCCCGGCTGCGCAGCATCCCCGTCGCCGTCGCCACCGGACTCGGACTCGGCATCGCCCAGTCCGAACTCACCCGGCTCCGCCCGTCCGGCCAACTGCTGCCGCTGGTCCAGGCGGTGCAGTCCAACCTGTTCGTGATCGCGCTGCTCGCCGCCGCCCTGCTCGCGGGGCCCGGCATCACCGGGGGCCGGGCCCCGGACGGCGGGGCGCCGCTCACCTCCCGGAGCCACCGACCCGGAGGAGGACGAGGAGGAGGGCGAGGAGGAGGAGGCGGCGGCGGGCGGTCGGCCGGCGCGGTCTGCCTGGTGCTGCTCCTGTTGCCCTTCGGCTTCCGCGGCAACGACCTGCGCAGCGCCCTGCTCGTCCCCGCCCTCGCCCTGGTGCTGCTGTCCGTCGTCGTCGTCACCGGCTACGGCGGGCAGACCTCCCTCGGCCAGGCCGGGTACGCGGGCCTCGGCGCGCTCGGCACCGCCCTGCTGATGAGCGGTCGCGTCCCCGGCCTGCCGGCCCTCCCGGCCGTCCCCGCACTGCTGCTCGCCGTCCTCGCCACCGCCCCGCTCGGCCTGCTCACCGGCCGGCCCGCGATCCGCCGCCGCGGACTCGCCCTCGCCCTCGTCACCTTCGCCTTCGGCACCGCGCTGAGCCGCTTCGTCTTCCAGCAGCCCTACGCCACCACCGGACTCACCCTCGACCGCCCCGCCCTCCTCGATGGCGACCGCGCCTTCTACCTCGCCGAACTCCTCCTGCTCGGCCTCGGTCTGCTCGCCGTCCGCGCCCTCCACCGCGGCCGCCTCGGCCGCGCCCTCACCGCCATGCGCGACCACGAGGCCGGTGCGGTCGCGGCGGGCGTCGACGTACCGGGCCTCAAACTCCTCGCCTTCGTGGTCGGCGCCGCGCTCGCCGCCCTCGGCGGCGGCCTGATGGGCCTCGCGGGCCGCGCCTTCGACGCGGCGTCCTTCGACCCGGTCCGCGGCCTGCTCTGGTTCGCCGCCGTGGTCGTCGCCGGCGCCGACAGCGCCCTCGGCGCCGTCCTCGCCGCCGCCCTGCTGATCGGCCTCGACGCGGGCACCGTCACCGGCGTCTCGGCCGTCGCGGTCGGCGTCCTCGCCGCCGCCATCGGCCGCCTCCCCGGCGGCCTCGCCGCCCTCCCCACCGCACGGCGCGACCCCCCGCCAGACCTCCCGCCCGGCCGCCTCACCCCCACCGGCCGACGCCTCCGCGCCACCCTGAACCGCCGCCCGTGAACGGAGCACCGGCGCCACCCGAACTCCCTGCGAAGGAAGGCCCGTTGAACAGATCCTCGCCCCCCGCCCGACACTGCGGCCGGATCCACCACCGACTCCCCCGCGCCACCACCCTGCCGGGTGCGGCCCGACCCGACGCCCTACGACCGCGGGCAGGAGCCGAGGCCCCTGCCGGCCGGAGACGGCGGACGACGAGCCACCTCACCTTCCCCGTAGGCCTGTTCAGCTGGACGACGCCCCCCGGTGGGGCGTCGTGACGGCGGCGCGGTTGACCGTGCGGGGGGTGGTGCGGCGGTACGGGGGGATCGTGGCGGTGGGCGGGGTGGACCTGGTGGCTCCGGGTGGGCGGATCACGGCGTTGATCGGGCCGAACGGGGCGGGGAAGAGCACCCTGTTCGACTGTCTGGCGGGGACGGTGCGGCCGGATGCCGGGCAGGTGCTGCTGGGCGGGCGGGACGTGACCGCCGTGGCCGCGCACCGGCGGGTGCGGCTCGGGTTGGCGCGGACGTTCCAGCAGATCGCCGTCTTCCCGACCCTCTCGGTGGCCGACAACGTGCGGGTGGGCGCGGAGCAGCGAGGGGGCAGGGGGGCGGCGGAGCGGACGGAGCGGGCGCTGGGGTTGCTCGGGTTGCGGGGTGTCGCGGACGAGCCGGCGGGGGTGCAGCCCACCGGGGTGCTGCGGCTGGTGGAGTTGGCGCGGGCGCTGGCGGGCGAGCCCCGGGTGCTGTTGCTGGACGAGCCGGCGGCGGGGCTCGATGCCGCCCAGACGGGCCGTCTGGTGGCGGTACTGCGCGCTCTCGCGGGGCGTGGGATGGCGCTGCTGCTGGTCGAGCACGATGCCGAGCTGGTGGCCGAACTCGCCGATGCCGTCTACGCGATGGCGCAGGGCCGGGTGGTGGCGGCCGGGCCGACGGCGGCGGTGCTGGCGGACGCCCGGGTGGCCGAGGCCTGGGGTGGCCGCCCGTGAGTGCCGAACTCCCTTACGGGAAGCCCTGCTTGGACGCCGCCGGGGTGATCGCATGCCGGTAGCCGCGGCCCTGTGCGGCGTCCGGGTCCGGTACGGGCCGCTGGAGGCGCTGCACGGTGTGGACCTCGCCTTTCCGGCCGCCGCCGTCACCGTCCTGCTGGGCCGCAACGGTTCGGGGCGCACCAGTGCGCTGCACGCCCTGGCGGGGGTGGTACCGCTGTCCGGTGGGCGGGTGTGCTGGCGGGGGCGGGACGTCACCGGGCTGTCGGTGCACCGGCGGGTGCGGCTGGGGTTGGCGCTGGTGCCGGCCGAGCGCGGGGTGTTCGGTTCGCTCACCGTGGCGGAGAACCTGGGCCTGGGCGGTGCGGGGCGGGCGGAGGTGCCGGCGGAGGTGCTGGAGGCGTTCCCGGAGCTGTCCGCGCTGCTGCCCCGCCGGGCGGGCACGCTGTCCGGCGGTCAGCGCCAACTGGTGGCGGTGGGGCGGGCGTTGGGGGCGCGGCCCGATCTGCTGCTGCTGGACGAGCCGGAGCGCGGGCTGGCGCCGGCGGTGGCGGCGCGGCTGCACGCGGTGCTGCTGGCCGGGGCGGCCGGGGGCCGTACGGTGGTGCTGGCCGTGCAGTCCCTGCCGCGCTCGCTGGCGGGGGCGGCGGCGGTGCACGTGCTGCACCGGGGTGAGGTGGTGTTCTCGGGCGAGCCGGGGGAGGCACTGCCGGGGCGGTTCACGCCCACGCCGTGACGCCCCCGGCGCCCGGGCCCTACGGCTGGTACACGTACGGCGTGGTGGTGCTGAGCCGCGCGAAGCCGAGCCGCTCCAGGATGGGGCGGCTCTGGTCGCTCGCGTCGACCTGGAGGTACTCGTAGCCGAGTGCGGCGGCCTGGCGGGCGCGGTGGGCGACCAGAGCGCGGTAGATGCCGCGCCCGCGCCAGCCGGGGACGGTGCCGCCGCCCCACAGGCCGGCGAAGCCGGTGCCCGGGGTGAGCTCCGTCCGGGCGGCGCTCACCGGCTGGTCGCCGGCCATCGCGACGACCAGGAGCAGCGTCTCCGAGTCGTGCCGGAGGTGGTCGAGCAGGCGCCCGCGCAGGGTCGGGGATGCGGCCCCGAAGGCCAGATCGTGGGCGGTCACCATGAGGTCCACCCCGGCCTCGTCGGTCACCGGCTCCAGCCGGACGCCCTCGGGCAGGGCCGCGTCGGTGGGCAGGTCCGCGATCCGGGCGATCATCAGCGCCTCGTCGGGTTCGGCGGTGAACCCGGCCGCGAGCAGCCGCCGGCCGAGGTCGGCGGGGCGGTCGTGGCTGTAGGTCTTCCACTCGAACTCCAGGCCCAGCCCGGTGAAGTGGGCGACCTGCGCGGCGATCGCGGCGTCCGCCCCGGCCTCGTCCAGTCCGGACCAGACGATGCCGTTCCAGGCGTGCTCGCCCCCCACCTGGCGCACCACGGCGCCGTCGCGCTCGACCCGGACGTCGGGGCCGTCCGGCCGCGCGTCGCGCCGGATCCGCTGGTCGAACAGGGCGAGTACATGATCACGATCCATCCGACCACTCCAGCACGCCGCGACGGCCGGGCGCCACCGCTTTTGCGGCCCGCCCACGAACGCCCCCGCCCGGCGCGGGCGGGCGCGGCGGCTGGGATACTGCCGCCATGCCCTTGCTCACGTGGATCGCCGAACTCGCGGACGACCCGCTGATACTGGACCCGAACGACCGTCCGGCGGAGCAGCGGACCAACACCTGGTGGATGACCGCCGAGGAGGAGGACCGGCGGACGCTGTCCGTCCAGCAGGTGGTGGACGCCTTCGAGCGCACCGCCGCCCTGCTCCTGGAGCGGGTCCGGGCACTCGGCCACCACGGGCCGGCCACCTTCTACGTCTGGCACGACGTGCTGGCCGGGCAACTGCGCTGCTCGACCGGCTCGGTCGGGCCGCGGGACCTGCCGTTCCGCGGGAACTACCTGCCGACCACGGACCTCGGCCCGATCGTCGCGGACCACCTCGCCGACGACGAGCCCGGCACGGTCCTGCGCACCGAACTGGTGGACATCGGCGACCTCGACGAACCCCCGAACGACGGGGACGTCCTGGCCGCGGACGGGAACTGGGTCCCGGGGCCGCCCCTCCCGCCGTTGCCCGTCTGGGTCCGCGACGTCGGAACGGCGGGCGGCGCCTGATCGGCCCCGCGCCCCGCCCGCTACTGCGCCAGGTAGCCGCCGTCGACCGGCAGGACGGCGCCGGTGATGAACGAGGCCTCCTCGGAGGCGAGGAAGAGGACGGCGGCGGCGACCTCGGCCGGGTCGCCGAGACGGCCCATCGGGTGCAGCTTCTCGATCGCCGCCAGGTACTCGGGCCCGCCGGGCTCGTCCCGCAGCCGGGCGACCCGCTCGGTGCCGATGGTGCCGGGGGCGACGGCGTTGACCCGGATGCCGCGGTCCGCCCATTCGACGGCGAGGTGCTTGGTCAGCCCGGAGGCGACGAACTTGGCGGGCCCGTACACCGCCTGGCCGCGCTGGCCGGCCTCGCCCGAGATGGAGGACAGGCAGACGATCGAGCCGCCCGGCCGTTCCTGGGCGAGCATCGCCTCGATCGCGTACTTGCAGGTGAGGAACATGCCGCGGCCGTCGACGGCCATCACCCGGTCCCAGTCCTCGGCGCTCGCCTCGGTGATGTCCATCAGCGGGATCACCCCGGCGTTGGCCACCAGCACGTCGATCCGCCCGTGCCGTTCGACGGCCGCCGCGACCATCCGGCGGGCGTCCGCGTCGACGGACACGTCACCGACCACCGTGCCGACGGCCTCCGGGAACCGCCCGGCCAGCCGGTCCAGCCCCTCGGCGTCCAGGTCGGTGGCCACCACCGACGCGCCCTCCCGGACGAAGCGTTCCGCGACGGCCCGGCCGATGCCGCTGGCCGCGCCGGTCACCACGCAGGAACGGCCGGCCAGCCGCCCCGCCGCGTTCAGAGTCACCATGGCGGGACTCTACCGAGCGCGGCGGCGCGGGGCCGGACTTCCGCCCGACGGGCCCGGGCCGACAGCGGACCGGCCCGGACGGCGGACCGGCCCGGACGGCGGCAGCGCTCGGACGGCGGCAGCGCTCGGACCACTCGGACCACTCAGGCCACTCAGGCCGCTCAGACCGTGAGGACGATCTTCCCCCGCACGTGCCCGTCCTCGCTGATCCGGTGCGCCTGCGCCGCCTCCGCCAGCGGGAGCACCCGGTGCAGCGGCAGCCGCAGGGTGCCCGCCCGGTGCAGGGCGAGGGCGGCCGCGAAGGCGCGCCCGTGGTACGACTCGCCGCCCTCGGCTCCGCCGCTGAAACGGATGCCGTGCTCCTGCGCGCCGGGGATGTCGGCGATCGTCAGCACCCGCTCGGCGCTGCCCGCCAGTTCGACGGAGAGCGGCAGCACTCCCTTGCCCGCCGCGTCCAGGACGCGGTCGACCCCGCCCGGCGCGGCCGCCCGCACCCGCTCGGCCAGGCCCTCGCCGTACGTCACCGGGATCGCGCCCAGCTCCCGCAGGTAGGCGTGGTTGGCCTCGCTCGCGGTGCCGATCACGGTGATGCCGCGGGCCCGGGCGAACTGGAGCAGCAGGGTGCCGACGGCCCCGGCGGCGCCGTGCACCAGCAGCGTCTCCCCGGAGCGCACGCCCAGGATGTCGAGGACCCGCTCGGCGGTCTCGGCGGCGACCGGGATCGCCGCGGCCTCCTCCCAGCTCAAGGTGGCGGGCTTGGCCACCACCTGGTCGGCGTCGAGCAGCGCGTGCTCGGCGTAGCCGCCGCCCATCAGGGCGCCGAACACCTCGTCGCCGGGGGCGAAGGCGGTGACCTCCGCGCCGACCGCCTCCACCACCCCGGCGACCTCGTAGCCGGGCACGGCGGGGAAGGTGACCGGGATGATGCCGTCGAACGCGCCGCTGCGCACCTTGTGGTCCAGCGGGTTGACGCCGACCGCGCGGACCGCGACCCGCACCTGGCCGGGCCCGGGGGCGGGCAGGTCGAGCTCGATCGGGCGCAGCACGTCCGCGTCGCCGTACCGGGGGAAAGCGATGGCCTTGGTCATGGAAGATCCTCGGTTCGTCCGGGCGTTGTCCGTCCGGGGGTTGTTCGTTCCGACGGCTCCATCCTGCGGCGCCGGCCGCAGGCCCCCGGCCGGCCGTTCGGACAGTTCCACCTGGCCGAAGGGAGGGGCGGCCGGGGGCGGCCCCGGAACTAGGGTGAAGGGCATGGACGCAGGCATGGAGTCGCACGAAGGCATGGACGCGGTGGACGGCCCCGGCCCCGACGAGGCCTGGCGGGAGTACTGGGGCCGCCCCGAGGACGCGCTGGCGCGGGCCGTCGAGGTGCTGCGCGCGCCCCGGCCCGAGGTGGTGCCGCGGCTGTCGGCGGTGGTCCGCACGCTCGTCCCGCACGTCGCGATCGCCCACCTGAGCGGTGTCTGCGCCTACTCCCCCGCCAACGCCCACGGCCCGCGCGAGCTGGTCGGCGGCCTCTCCGGGCTGGAGCTGGCCCGGCTCGCCGAGCAGGCCGCCGGGACGACCTCGGCCGGCCGCCCCTGGCAGGGCGAGGCCGAACTGGCGGGCCGGACCCGGCCGGTGGTGGTGATCGCCGCTCCGGCCGACGACAAGGAGGTGCTGCTGGTCCTGGTCCGCGGCGACGCCGCGCCGGTGCCGGCCGGTGCGCTCGCCGTCCTCCAGCAGGTGTGCGAGCTGGTGATCGCCCACTCCGAGCACCGCGCCACCGACGCCGCGCCCGGTCAGGCGATGATCTCCCGTACCGCGGCCGTCACCCGGGCCCGGACCATCGCCGAGTTCACCGGCACCCACAGCGCCGCGCTGACCGCCGTCCTGGCGCCGCTGCGTTCGGCCGACCTGGACGACCGCGCCGCCCGCCGGGCCGCCACCGACCTGGCCGTCACCGCCCTGCTCGACCTGCGCCGGGCCGCGGACCTGGACCGCGAGCTCAGCGAGGAGCCCGCCGACGCCGCGTTCGCCCGGCTCGCCCGCGAACTGCGCCCGCTGCTGCGGCACACCGGGGTCCGGCTCGACCTCGCGCCGCCGTCCGACGCCACCCGGTCCATCCCCGCGGACACCGCGCACACCGCCCGGGCCGCCGTGCAGTGCGCCGTCATGCTGATGATGGAGCAGGAGAAGCCCGGTCGGCTGCACCTGAGTTGGCAGTTCACGGCGGACGGCGCGCTGCGCACCGTGGTGCGCGACGACGGCCTCGGGGTGCTCGCCGCGGACGCCCTCGCCGTCCACCGCACCGCCGACCGGATCACCGCCCTCGGCGGCCGCTACGAGGTCGAGTCCGTCCCCAACTGGGGCACCACCGTGACGGTGGAGCTGCCGCTCGGCATGCCCTCGCCGACCGCCGTCACCGACCCGCTGGACGGGCTCCAGCCGCGCGAACTGGAGGTGCTCGACCAGCTCGCCCAGGGCCGCCGCAACCGGGACATCGCCGCGGAGCTGCACATCAGCGAGTCCACGGTGAAGTTCCACGTCGCCAACATCCTGGCCAAGTTGGGTGTCGGCTCGCGCGGCGAGGCGGCCGCCCTCGCCCACCGCGCCGGGATGCCCGGCGGCGCGCGGCTGCACGTGGCATCCTGAACCGGATCCGCCGCCACACCCGTTGACAGGAGTCCCGATGACCACGCCCACCCCACCGCGGACCGTTCTCATCACCGGCTCCACCGACGGCCTCGGCCGCGCCCTCGCCCACCGCCTGGCCGCCGAGGGCGCCACCCTCCTGCTGCACGGCCGCGACCGGGACCGGCTCGACCGCACCGCCCGGGAGGTGGCCGAGGCCCACGGGACGGCCCGCCCGGCCACCCTGCTCGCCGACCTCGCCGAGCTGGAGCAGGTCCGCGCCCTCGCGGCCGAGGTCCGCGCCACCACCGGCCGGCTCGACGTCCTCGTCAACAACGCGGGCATAGGCGCCGGCGAACCTGACGGCCGCACCCGCCGCACCAGCGCCGACGGCCACGAACTGCGCTTCGCCGTGAACCACTTGGCCGGCTTCCTGCTCAGCCTCGAACTGCTGCCGCTGCTGCGCGCCTGCGCGCCCGCCCGGATCGTCAACGTCGCCTCCGCCGGACAGCAGGAGATCGACTTCGACGACCTCATGCTGGAGAACGGCTACGACGGCACCAGCGCGTACTGCCGCAGCAAGCTCGCCCAGATCGCCTGCGGCATGGAGCTCGCCGCCCGGGCGCCGGCCGCCGAAGTGACCGTCAACAGCCTCCACCCGTCGACGTACATGCCCACCAAGATGGTGCTCCGGGAGATCGGCCACAGCATCGACAGCCTGGAGGACGGCGTCACCGCCACCCACCGGCTGGTCACCGACCCGGCCCTGGCCGGCACCACCGGCCGCTACTACGACCGGCTGCGCGAGGCCCGCGCCAACCGCCAGGCCTACGACCTGCGGGCCCGGGCCGAGCTGTGGGAGCGCTGCTTGAAGCTCGTCGGGCACGCCGACCTCTGAAAGGCGACATCAACGACATGACCGAGCACCCCCGCACGAGTTGGGCCCCCGACGCCCCGGGCGTGCTGCGCCTGCCCTCCGGGCGGCTGCTGCGCGGCCGCGGCGTCCTCAACCCGCTGCCGCCGGGCCCGCGCCCCGACTTCGGCATCTACCTGCTGGGGCGCGAACCGAAGCCGCTCCCCTGGGAGAGCCGCTGGGTGCGCTGGCCCGACTTCCGGCTGCCCGCCGACCGCACGGACGCCGCCGACGCCTTCCGGGAGGCCTGGGAGCGCTGCACCGGCGAGCGGGTCGAACTCGCCTGCGCGGGCGGCCGCGGGCGCACCGGCACGGCCCTGGCCTGCATCGCCGTGCTGGACGGCGTGCCGGCGGCGGAGGCGGTCGGGTACGTGCGGGAGCACTACGGCCGACACGCCGTGGAGACGCCCTGGCAGCGGAAGTTCGTGGAGCGCTGGGCCCGGCCCTCGACCGACTGACCGGTCCTGCGGCGACTGACCGGTCCTCAGCTGCGCGGGTACGCCTTCACGACCGTGCCGTCGAAGTCCGCCCTGAGGTAGGCGGCGCCGTAGGCGTCCGCGACGTACACCAGCAGCGACGGTTCGGTGTCGCCCATCCCCTGGGCGTCGTGCAGGAACACGTAGTGGCTGGTCGGGTGGGTGATGCCGAGTTCGGCGTCGGCCCGTTGCAGCAGCGCGGGGAGGGCGTCCCAGTTGACGGACCGGAGGTCCAGCGGCTTCTCGCCGAAGGCCACGGTGCCGGAGCGGATGCCGGGCGTGGACTTGCCGTCGCGGTAGGAGAGGCTGTCGTAGAGGTTCGGGTTGGCGGCGGTCGCGACGAGGGCGTCGCCGGAGTCCTGCCGGAGCGTGAACTCCAGGAAGGGGCGGCCGCCCGACTTCTGGCTCATGGACTGGACGGCGCCGCGCGCGCCCGTCGGCGTCAGCAGGCCCGGGTAGGCCGCCGGCGGGGTGGCGGTGCTGTCGCCGCCCCGGGCCGCGAAGTGCTGGACGGCGAAGCCGATGCTCACCATCAGCACCGGGACCAGCACCAGGTAGCCGGTGCGCAGCGCGCCGCGCAGCCTGCCGGGCCGGGGCGGGGGCGTCGCGTCGCGCGGCTCCTGGCCGAGGGTCTGCGGCGGGCCGTAGGCCTGCCCGGTGGGGTGCCCCGTGGCGTACCCGGTCGGCGGCGGGGCGGTGGCCGTGGCCGTCGGGCCGGTGGCCGTGGCCGTGGCGGCCGCGGGCGGGAGCAGGCGGACCGTGCCGACCGCCCCGGCCTGGGCCTCGGCCGCCGCCGCGACCTCGGCGTCGGCGAGCTGCCGGTCGAGCTGCCAGGCGTCGGGGCGCGCGGCCGTGTCCCGCACCAGCAGGGCGGCGAGCACCGGGCCCAGCGGCCCGGACCGCACCGGGGCCGGTACCGGCTCGTCCAGCACGGCGGCCAGCGTGGCGAGGGTGGTGGCGCGCCGCAGCGGGTGCTGCCCCTCCACCGCGACGTACAGCATCAGGCCGAGCGACCACAGGTCGGAGGCCGGGTTGCCCTCCTCGCCGCGGACCCGCTCGGGGGCTATGTACTCGGGCGAGCCGATCAGGGCGCCGGTGGTGGTCAGGCTGGGCGCCTCCGACAGCGCGGCGATGCCGAAGTCGGTGAGGACCGGGGTGCCGTCCGGGCGCAGCAGGACGTTGCCGGGCTTGACGTCGCGGTGCTGGATGCCGGCCGCGTGCGCGGCGCTCAGGGCGGACAGCACGCCGCGGCCGAGCCGGGCCGCCTCCAGGGGCGTCATCGGGCCGCGTGCGAGCCGCTCGTGCAGCGAGCCGCCGGTCACCAGCTCCATGACCAGCCAGGGGTGCGGGTACTCGGGCCGGTCGACGATGTGGTGGATCGTCACCACATGGGGGTGGTTGAGCCGGGCCAGCGACCGGGCCTCCCGCAGGACCCGCTCGCGCAGCACCGCCGCCGCGCCCGGGTCGCCGGCGAGGTCGGCCGGGTCGGGCGGGCGCACCTCCTTCAGGGCCACCTCGCGCTCCAGGAGGGTGTCGCGTGCCCGCCACACCAGTCCCATGCCGCCGCCGCCCAGCCGCTCCACCAGTTCGAAGCGTCCGTCGATGAGTTGGAGCCCCGGCCCCCCAGAATTCATGACGGTCATCGTAGGGGCGCGGTCCGTCATCGGTGACACCGGCAGTCCCGCACCGGCCTGGCCGACGGGGCGGGCCGGCGCCGCCGGGGCGGAGCGGGTCAGAGGTCCCAGGTCTGCCCGGCGGCCCAGGACTCCAGCGTGCGCCACTGCACGGCCGGGGTCTCGGCGTGCAGGGTGTCGGTGTCGATCTCCAGGCCGACCTCCTGGAAGTAGCGGAACATCGCGGCGAGGTCCTGGGAGTAGGTCTCGACGACGGACAGCGGCACCTCCTGGCAGCGGACCGGCCGGCCGGCCGCCGCCGTGATGGCGGCGGCGATCTGTTCGCCGGTGCACCACTGGGAGGCGATGTCGATGCGCCGCCCCGCGTAGTCGTCCGGGTGGGCCAGGACGTGGGCGGCGAAGTCGCCGATGGTCTCGGCGGCGATCACCGGGAGGGGGACGCCGGGGGGCATGGGCAGCGGGAAGACCCCTTCGCGCAGCGAGGCGAGGGTCCAGTCGTTGGCGTAGTTGTCCAGGAAGGCCGCCGGGCCGATGACCGTCCAGGGCAGGTCGAGGCCGGCGAGGTGCTGTTCGATGCGCTGCTTGGAGTCGAAGTGCGGGATGCCGGTGGAGCGGTCGGCGTTGGTGGCGGAGGTGAGGACGACGTGCCGGACGGTGCCGGCGGCGCGGGCGGCGTCGAGCAGGGCGATGCCCTGGCGGACCTCGGTGTCGAGGTCCGTCCCGAACGGGGTGGACATCGCGAAGAGGCTCCCGGCGCCGTCGAGGGCGGCGGCGAGCGAGGCCGGGTCGTCGAAGTCGGCACGGACCGGCTCGGCGCCGAGGGCGGCGAGTTCGCGGGCGGCCGGGGAGCCGGGGTCGCGGGTGAGGGCCCGGACCGGGCGGCCGGCCCGGAGCAGGGCCCGGGCGGTGGCGCCGCCCTGGGCGCCGGTGGCTCCGGTGACGGCGACGGGGGGTCGAGATATTATCTGCGTCATGCAGACAACATACGAAGAGATCTCTGCGTGACGCAAATGATTAACGGCCTGCCGGTTACCCTGGCCCCATGACCCCCCACCGCGACGAACTGCTGGCCCGGCTCTGGCCGCTCTCGCGCCGCTACCTGGCCTCCTACGTGCTGTTCAACCAGGCCGTCGCGGACCACCTCGGCATGCACCCGACCGACGTCCAGTGCCTCAACCTGCTCACCCTGGAGGACGGCCCCGTCACCACCGGCCGGGTCGCCGAGCTGACCGGACTGACCAGCGGCTCGGCGACCCGACTGGTCGACCGCCTGGAGAAGGCGGGCCTGGTGGCCCGGCAGCGGGACGAGGCCGACCGCCGCCGGGTGCTGGTCGCCGTCCTCCCCGACGCACTGGCGCGCTTCGGGGAGGTCTGGCGCGAGCTCGGCGGCGACTGGGCCGCGATCTTCGCCGAGGACAGCGAGGACGAGCTGGCCTTCCTGCTCCGGCACATGAACCGCACGGTCGAACTCAGCCACCGGCAGATCGCCCGCCTCGCCGACACGGACCTGCGCCCCGGGGGCGACCGGGACTCCTAGGGACGCCAGGACTCCGGGCCCGACCAGGCCTCCCCCGCCCGACCAGGCCCCCGGCCCCCGGCCCCGTCAGGTCTTGCGCAGCTCCGGCGCCGGCGCCCCGATCAGCAGCCGGCGGACGGCGTCCCAGGCGGCCCGCAGGGCGGCGGCGCAGACGCGGGTGTCGGAGTCGAGCAGCCGCAGCCAGGCACCGCTGTCCTGCGGCAGCACGCTGACCCCGTACAGCAGGCCGCGGTCGGCCAGGGCCTCGTGCAGCGCGTCGGCGATCCGGGCGGCGGGGGCGAGCGGGCTGAGCACGTAGAGGCTGGACATCACGTCGTGCCCGCCGAGTACGGCGGGGCCGGTGACGCCGGCCCCGGCGGGCTCCAGCCGGACGGTGTCCAGGGCCACCAACTCGCCGTCGGGGCGCCGAACTTCGAGGTCCGAGGCGAAGACCTGGTAGGCGTTGCGCTCACCCCGGGCGAGGCGGCCGGCGAGGACGGTCTCGCCCGCCAGGACGGTCGCCCCCCGGTCCACGGTGAGCACCGTGCGCTGGTAGAGGCGCGAGTCGACGAAGGGGATCACCGGCTCGGGCAGGTACTCCACGTAGGCGCCGGGCCCGGCCTCCAGATTGACCAGCTGCGTCGCGTAGTCGTACTCCATCCGGTAGACCTTGGTGGCCGCCTGGGTGGTCAGGTGGACCGCCGTGTCGGCCCCGCAGCGGATGTCGGTGCGCAGCCGGTCGGCCTGGAGGATGCCGCCGCCGGTGGACATCAGCAGGGTGACGGCGAGGTCGGGGCGGGCCGGGTCGAAGTACAGCGGGCGCATGATCTGCAGCGGCGACTTCTGGTAGTGGCCGGTGAGTTCGGTGCGCCCGCCGATCCGCTCGAAGGCCAGCTCCAGCAGCCCGACCTTGCCGGGGCGCCCGACCGCGAGGGTGTCGGGCGTCGCGGCGTACCGGCGGACCGCCTGCGGGACCCGGGCCGGCTCGTAGTGCCGGGGGTCGAGCCGGGGCACCGGCCGCCGCCCCTCGGGGGCCCGCGCGGCCACCGTCACGCCGGGACCTTGCGGAAGGTCTCCAGGAAGGTCGCGATCTCCTCCAGCCCCTCCCCCGTCAGGCAGTTGGTGAGCACCACCGGCCCGCCCTCGCGGACCCGGTGGGCGTCGGACTCCATGACGCCGAGGTCGGCGCGCACGTACGGGGCGAGGTCGGTCTTGTTGATGACCAGCAGCTCCGACTCGGTGATGCCCGGGCCGCGCTTGCGGGGCATCTTCTCGCCCTCGGCGGTGTCGAGGACGAACAGGAAGAGGTCGACCAGCACCGGGCTGAACGTCAGGGTCAGGTTGTCGCCGCCGGACTCGTACAGCAGGGTGTCGACGTCGGGGAAGCGCTCCAGCATCTCGGCCCCGGCGGCCAGGTTCATGGTCGGGTCGTCGCGCACGGCGGTGTGCGGGCAGGCGCCGGTCTCGACGCCGACCACCCGTTCCGGGTCGAGCACCCCGGCGAGGGTGCGGCGGACGTGCTGGGCGTCCTCCTGGGTGTAGATGTCGTTGGTGATCACCGCGGGGCGGTGGCCGCGCTCGATCAGCACCGGCACCAGCGCCTCGATGAGCGCCGTCTTGCCGGAGCCGACCGGGCCGCCGATGCCCACCCGGAGCACGTTCTCGGTCATGGGGTCCTCCTCCATTCGTAGGGGTGTCCAGCGTTCAGCGGGTGTTCAGCTCGCGAAGAGCCGGGCCTCGGCCCGTTCGTGCCGTCCGGACATCGCGTCCGCGACCGGTACGCAGCCGCCGAGTTCCGCCGACTCCCGCTCCAGCGCGGCCGCCACGACCTCGCGGATGACCGGGGCGGTGGCCCGCAGCACCACCTGCGCCTTGCGGTGGTCGGTCAGCCGCAGCCGCAGCGCGGCGCCGACGAAGCTGGTGCAGAAGGCGAACAGGTCGCCCGCCACGGCCTGTTCGACGGGGACGGCGGCCGAGGCGTAGGCGACCCCGGCGGCCACCGCCTGGCAGCCGGGGGCACGCTTGTCGGCGACCAGGGCGGCGTACCGCTCCAGCGGCTCGCCGCCCACCGACTCCCGGGCGATGTCCAGGAGTTGGCGCCCGGTGCGGGTGGCGGCGAGCCTCAGCTCGCGGTTGAGCTTGGTGGCGTGCAGCCGCTGGTCGGTCTCGGCGAGCAGCGCCCAGTCCCCGGCGCCGGCGGCCCGGTGGGCCAGGGCGAGCGCCGTGGCGTCGGCCGGTCCGACGCTGTGCCGCAGCAGGTCGGCGAGCAGCACCGGCATGGTGTCGGCGGTGACGGCCTTGGCCTGGGCGTAGCCCTCCAGGCCGTGCGAGAGGGTGTAGAAGCCGCTGGGGAAGGCCGAGTCGGTCAGCTGGAGGCTGACCAGCAGGGCGTCCAGCCCGGCGTCGGCGGGCCCCGGGTCGGCGCCGCTCACGCGAGGTAGAACAGGTGGTTGAGCGGCAGTTCGCGGGCCGGCTCGATGGTCGCGGGCTCGCCGTCCAGGGTGACCTTGTACGTCTCCGGGTCGACCGCGATCCTCGGCAGCGCGTCGTTGCGCACCATGTGCTGCTTGCCGACCGAGCGGCAGTGCCGCACCGGCAGCACCCGGCTGTCCAGGCCGAGTTCCTTCGGCACCCCGAGGTCGACGGCGGCCTGGGACATGAAGGTGATCCGGGTGGCCTGCCTGGCCCGCCCGAGCGCCCCGTACATGGGCCGGTAGTAGACCGGCTGCGGGGTGGGCAGCGAGGCGTTGGGGTCGCCCATCAGCGCCCAGTTGATGAGGCCGCCCTTGATGACCAGCTTGGGCTTGGCGCCGAAGGAGTTGATCGGCCACAGCACGATGTCGGCGAGCTTGCCGGGCTCCAGCGAGCCGATGTACTCGGCCGTGCCGGAGGCGATCGCCGGGTTGATGGTGAGCTTGGCGAGGTAGCGCAGCACCCGGACGTTGTCGTTGCGCTCGCTGTCGCCGTCCAGCTTGCCGCGCTGCGCCTTGCAGTGGTGGGCGGTCTGGAAGGCGCGGGTGAAGGACTCCCCGATCCGGCCCATGGCCTGCGAGTCGGAGGAGAAGATCGAGATGACGCCCTCGTCGTGCAGCACGGTCTCGGCGGCGATGGTCTCGGCGCGCACCCGGGAGTCGGCGAAGGAGACGTCCTCGGGGATGTCGTGGCTGAGGTGGTGGCAGACCATCACCATGTCGAGCAGCTCGTCCACCGAGTTGACGGTGTAGGGCAGGGTCGGGTTGGTGGAGGACGGCAGCACGTTGGGCTCACCGGCGATCCGCATGATGTCGGGGGCGTGGCCGCCGCCCGCGCCCTCGGTGTGGAAGGTGTGGATGGTGCGGCCGTCGATCGCGGACAGGGTGTCCTCGAAGAAGCCGGACTCGTTGAGGGTGTCGGTGTGGATGGCCACCTGCACGTCGTACTCGTCGGCGACCCGCAGCGCGCTGTCGATGGCCGCCGGGGTGCTGCCCCAGTCCTCGTGCACCTTGAGCCCGCACACCCCGGCCTCGACCTGCTCGCGCAGCGCGCCCGGCAGCGAGCCGTTGCCCTTGCCGAGCAGGCCGACGTTGACCGGGAGGTCCTCGACCGCCTGGTACATCCGCCCGATGTTCCACGGGCCGGGGGTGCAGGTGGTGCCGTTGGTACCGTCGGAGGGGCCGGTGCCGCCGCCGATCAGGGTGGTGATGCCGTTGCTCAGCGCCTCCTGGGCCTGCTGCGGGGCGATGAAGTGGATGTGGGTGTCGATGCCGCCGGCGGTGGCGATCAGGTGCTCGCCGGAGATCACCTCGGTGCCGGGGCCGATCACCAGCTTGGGGTGCACCCCGCTCTGGGTGTGCGGGTTGCCGGCCTTGCCGACGGCGGTGATGAAGCCGTCCTTGACGCCGATGTCGCCCTTGACCACGCCGAGCACCGGGTCCAGCACGACGACGTTGGTGATCACCAGGTCGAGCGCGCCCTGCGCCGAGGTGGCGGCCGGGTCCTGGGCCATGCCGTCGCGGATGCCCTTGCCGCCGCCGTAGACGGCCTCGTCGCCGTAGTGGCCCTGGTTGAAGTCCTGTTCGACCTCGACCACGAGGTTGGTGTCGGCCAGGTGGAAGCGGTCACCGACGGTGGGGCCGAAGAGGTCGGTGTACTGCTTGCGGGACAGCATGGCCATCAGCGGTCGCCCTCCGAGTGGGTCCGGGTGTGGAAGTCCCTGCCGTGCAGGTCGTCGTCCTTGAGGTCGAGGTTGGTGCCCTTGAAGCCGCGCGCGATGGCCCGGTCGATGGCCCGGGCACGGGTGTCGCGCGCGGTGGTGCCGCCGTCCACCAGGTTGCTGAAACCGACCAGGCGGCGGTGCCCGCCGAACTCGGCCAGGGTGACGTCCTTGGTGTCCCCCGGCTCGAAGCGGACGGCGGTGCCGGCCGGGATGTCGAGGTGCTTGCCGAAGGCGGCGTTGCGGTCGAAGTCGAGGGCGCGGTTGGCCTCGAAGAAGTGGTAGTGGGAACCGACCTGGATCGCGCGGTCGCCCGTGTTGCTGACCGTGATCGTGGCCTTGGCGCGGCCGGCGTTGATCTCCACCGGGTCGTCGCCGTACAGGTACGCAGCGCCACCGGACATGGCTGGCCTTCCTCTCTGCCGGTTCAGTGGGGGGTGTGTGCAGGTGCTCGGGGGTGGGGGTGCGTGGGGGCGTGCGGGTGGCCGTGGTGGTGGTGCGCCTCGCCCGGGCCGTGGCTGTGGGCGTAGCCGTGGCCGTGCTCGGCGTCGAGGCCGGCCAGGATGCCGTCCTCGCCGTGGCCGAGCAGGTGCAGCGCCGCCGCCGTGCGGGCCGCGACCACTCCGGCGATCGCGGCCGGGCGCAGCAGCGGGCCGCCGTCCCGGACGCCCTCGCCGGTCGGGCCCGGGGGCAGCGCGGTGCCGAAGGAGGCCGGGACGACCGTGACCCGCCCGGCGCCGAGCAGCCGGCAGCGTTCGACGCCCTCGGCCGGGTCGGGGTCGCCGCCCGTGAAGGCGACCTCGACCCGGTGGTGGCGCCCGTACTGGCGGACCAGCCGGGCGATCCGGAACAGTTCGGCGTCCTCGAAGGGCCCGGCCGCCGGGGCGGTGACCAGGACGGCGTCCCCGTCGCCGGCCGTGGCCGCGGCGGCGCGCAGCCAGCCGATCAGGTGCTCGGCGGCGCCGAAGGGTGCGGTGAGCGCGAGCCGTCCGCGGCCCTCGCCGGCGGCGAGCCAGCGCAGCGCGCGGGCGGTGTCGGCGATCAGTTTCGGGTCGCGGCCGAGGGTCATCGGGACGACGCACACCGGCCCGTCCCCGGCCGCCAGGGCGGACCGGACGGCTTCGGCGAGCGGGCGCCCGGCGGCGGCCGCCGCGTGCCCGGCGTACCCGTGCCCCTGCCCGCGCCCCTGCCCGACCAGGGCGGCCAGGTCGCGGCCGCCGTCGCTCTCGTGCCCGCCGGCCAGCACGACCGTGGCGGACTGTGGTGCGGTCATGGGTCAGGCACCGACCGGGTCGTGACAGGAGACCAGCTTGGTGCCGTCCAGGAAGGCGGCCTCGACCTGGAGCAGCGGCAGCATCTCGCGGACGCCGGGCATGACCTCGGCGTTGCTGACGACCTGCTTGCCGATCTCCATGCACTCGGCGACGGTGCGGCCGTCCCGGGCCCCCTCCATGATGGCCTCGCTGATCAGCGCGCAGGCCTCGCTGTAGTTGAGCTTGACGCCGCGGTCGCGGCGTTTGCGGGCCAGATCGGCCACGACGTAGATGTAGAGCTTGTCCATCTCACGCGGGGAGAGGTTCATCGGAACCACTTCTCCTTTCCGAGAATCCGACGAAATGCAAGTCATAGGAATTGCAGGGGAGTTGGCCGACGGAATACCAGGTTAGGGCGACTACGGGTTCAGATCCGACGCAGCCGGGGAATCGCCGGCACCGCCGCCAGGAACAGCAGGGTGGTCAGGACGAACGGCCAGGTGAAGGCGTGGCCGCCGAACGGCGCGGTGACCGCGCCGAGCGCCGGGGTCAGCACGGTGGCGGCCGCCGCACCGAGCACGGCGTAGGCCGCGCTCCAGCCGTCCGGGGCGATGAACACCCCGCACAGCGCCAGCGCCACCAGCACACTGCTGTAGCCGAGCAGCCCCTGCTCGACCGCCTCCGCCGGGGCGCCCAACACCCGGGCGGTGAGCAGTGCGGTGGCGCTGCCGACGCAGGCCATCAGCCCGGCGAGCCGGCCGGCCGCGAACAGCCCGGCCAGGAACAGCAGGCCGACGTACCACTGGGGCATGAGGAAGACCTGGCCGATGTTGGCGAAGAACCCGTGCCAGAGGTGTTCCCAGCTCAGGCCGGTGCCGCCGGTGGCCGGTGCGGGCAGCGCGGCCGGGCTGCCGCCCTCCGGCCACAGCCGCCGGAACCCGGGCGCGGCCACCGTGACGGCGGTCGCGACCAGGCAGAACGGCGCGGTCAGCGCGGGCAGTCCACGCCCTTCCAGCAGCACCCCGAGCCCGGCGGTCACCACCACGGCGACCACCGCGCCGAGCACCGCGACCACGACCGTGGCCGGATCGCCCGGGTCGAGGAACACCGCGCAACCGAGCGCCACCAGGCACCCGTTGTACCCGGTCAGCCCCGCCTCGACGGTGTCCCGCCGCAGCCGGAGAGCGTACCCGGCGGCGGTGGAGACGGCGCTGCCCAGCAGGCCGTAGACGCCGTACTGCCAGCCGGCGGCGAACAGTGCGACGACGAAGAGGAGTCCGCACACGGCGGACGGCATGAAATCGACCTGGGCGACACCGCGCAGGACTTCGACGACCAACTTGACGGATAGCGGACGGACCACCGGCGGAACCCCTTCCGGGACTCCTTCCCCACCCTTTTGCAGACCCATGCGGCGCACCAATTCCCCGGTACGGCCGAGGGGGCTCGGGAGATTACTCGGGAGCCCGTTCGGCGATTCGTTGGGAACCGTACTCCTGCGGATTGCGGAGCGGGATGGGCGCGGTGGGTCACGCCAAATCGACGGTGGGTGACGGCAGGGCCGCTGAGCTGCAACATTCTGTTGAAATCAACGTCCGACAGAGTGGTTGAGGAGGGCAATTCTTTGCGAAGTTTTACTCGCCCTCGACAAGCGCCGGAATATGACCATGTCAAGTAATTCTTGACAAATTCCGCCGATCCCGGCAATACGGACAGCGGAAACCATGGGAAAGCTGTGGGAAAGCTGTGAAGCGCCGGGTGGATGTGGCGGAAGTGTGGTCGGATCGGGACGCCGGCGCACACGGCTCCGGTCAGGCCGCCGCCGGCCCCCCGCCGCCGAGGTGGCGCAGCAGGAAGCCCTCCGAGGCCGCCGCCTCGAAGTCGGGCACCGCCAGATGGCCCCCGGCGTTGGCGTACAGCGTCTTCTCCCGCGAGCCCAGCGCCCCGTACAGCGCCAACGCGCCCTCGCGCGGCTGGAGTTCGTCGTCCCACTGGAGGACGAACTCCACCGGCACGGTCACCCGCCCGGCCGCCTCCGCCAGCGCGGCGTTCCCCGCCAGGCCGAACACCGCCGCCACGATGCGGGGTTCGACCGCCGCGAGCGGGACGCCGATCACCGTGCCGAGCGACAACCCCCAGTAGCCGACCGGCCCCAGGCCCTCCCCCGTCGCGTCCGCCAGGGCGTCCAGCACCGCCCGCCACTCCGGCACGGCCCGCTCCGCGAGCGCCGCCGTGTGCCGGGCCACCCACGCGCTGACCGGACGCCCGGCCGCCAGCAACTGCCCGATCTCGGTGGCGAACCGCTCGTCCTGCGCGGTGCGCGCCCGCTCGCCGTGCCCGGGCGCGTCGATCGCCACCGTCGCCCACCCGTACCGCCGCGCGCAGCGCAGCGCCCGCTCCCGCGGCCCCCAGCGGCCCTGCCCGCCCCCGCCCCCGTGCCCGAGCAGCACCAGCGGCCGCGCGCCGGGGCCCGTACCGTCAGGGCCGGGAGGGCCGTCGGGGCCGGGAGGGCCGTCGGGGCCGGGAGGGCCGTCGTCGGGGCCGGAGCCGTCCGGCTGCCAGAGCACGCCGGGTACGCCGTCAAGGACGAAAGGGCGTTCCAGGACGCCGTCCGAGCTGGTCTCCGAGGTGAAGTGCACCCGTCCATGATGGCCCCCGACGCACGTTCGAGTCCGGCCTTTCCACCCCCTGGCCGATACTCGCCGGAGCCGCCCCGGCCCGGACCGCCGCACACGCACCACCGCACTGCCGCCGCGCCGCCGCGGCCCCGCCGACGCGCCGCCACCGCCCGGCCGGCGCCCTGCTACCGCGCCGCCGAGGACTCCCGCAGGAAGTCCGTCAGCAGTGCCGTCACCTCCGCCGGGCGCTCCAGGCTCGGCAGGTGGCCGGCCCAGGGCAGTTCGAGGTGGCGGACGTGCCGGGCGTTCGGCAGCAGGCCCGGCAGTTCGGCGGCGATCGCGCGGTAGTCCGGCAGGTCGTGGGCGCCCGCGACGGCCAGGGTCGGGGCGGTGATCCGGGCGAGGTCGGTCTCCTCCTGCTCCGGACCGCCCGTCGCGTCCCACTGCACCTCGAAGGCGTGGCGCTGCATCCGGCGGACGAACGCGCGGGTCTCCTCGTCGGCCTCCGGGCCCAGCCAGGTGCGGACGTTGAGCTCGACGGCGCCGTCGAGGTCGTCCGCCTCCACCAGCGCCTCCTCCTCGGCGCCGAAGGCCCGCAGGGCCTCGGAGGGCTGGTGGCCCGGCCGGCCGGCGCCGAGCAGGGCCAGGGCGGTGACCGCCTGCGGGCGCAGCGCCGCCACCGTCAGGGCCGTCCGCCCGCCGTACGAGGCGCCGACCACCGCGGTGGACTCGATGCCCAGGTGGTCGAGCAGGGCGAGGACGTCGGCGCCGGCGGCGTACGGCCCGTCGGCGAGCGGCGTCCCGCCGAAGCCGCGGAAGTCGCAGCGGACGACGCGGTGGCCGGCGTCGAGCAGGGCCTGCCACTGCGCGTCCCACATCCGCCGGTCGCACACCGCGGAGTGGAGCAGGAGGACGGCCGGACCGGCACCTGAGTCGTCATGGGAGAGGATCATGCGGCGGATGGTAGCCGTGGGAAGGGTGGGGCGCGAACCTTTTCTCCGCGGAGTAAGCGCTTCCGGCCCCGGGTGGGCTCTTGGTGGGCGAGGAGGTGCTCATGGGAGAACCGAAGAACACACGGGACGAGGAGTTCCAGACGTTCATCGTCGCGGCCTGGCCACGGCTGGTGCGGACGGCGTTCCTGCTGGCCGGCGAGCAGTACGCGGCCGAGGACCTGGTGCAGTCGGCGGCGGAACAGGCCTGCGCGGCCTGGTCGAAGGTGCGCCGGGCCGACGATCCGTACGCCTACGTGCGGCGGATCCTGGTGAACCAGCACGCCCGCCGCTGGCGCCGCCGGCCGCCGGAGCTGCTGGTCGACGCGGTGCCGGACGCGGCCGGGCCGGAGGACGGCTTCGCCCGCTCCGACCAGCGCGGCGCACTGCTGGCCGCGCTCGCCACCCTGCCGCCGCGCCAGCGCGAGGCGGTGGTGCTGCGCCACTGGGAGGACCTGAGCGACAGCCAGACGGCACTGGCGATGGGCTGCTCGGTGGGCGCGGTGCGCAGCCACGCGGCGAAGGGCATAGCGAAGCTGCGGCTGGTCCCGGCGCTGGTGGAGACGATGGACAGGACTGAGATCGGAGGGGCGGTATGACCATGGAGAACCCGGAAGCGGGCAAGGACACCGATCTGTGGGTCGGGCTGGGCCTGGCCGAGGCGGCGTCGACGGCGCGGATCGGACCGGTGCCGGTGGCGGACATCGTGGCGGGCGGCCGGCGGATCCGGCGCCGTCGCCGGACGGCGGTCGGCGCCGTGGCGCTGGCCTCGGCGGTGCTGCTGGCGGGCGGGGCGATCAGCCAGCTGCGGCCGGCCCCGGCCGCCTCCCAGCCGCTGGTCGCCGCGGGCACCGGCCACGGCTCCGGCACCGGCGGCCCGCCGACCCCCACGGCGGGCACGCCCACCACCCCGTCCGCGCGGGACCCGTTCACCCCGCTCCGGGTGGTGCTCGGGCAGGGCACCACGGCGGACGGCAAGGAGTGGAAGCTGTGGCAGGCGGTGTGGCCGACCGCGCCCAGGGACCGGGCGTACGAGCAGGCCCTCGCCGTGTGGCAGGAGCGCAGCCCGTACGACTCGGCGGTCGGCAAGCCCACCCCGGAGTACGTCGACCAGTACTACGACGCCGGCTCCGACGTCATCAACACCTACTTCACGGTCGACGGGGTCCGGCAGAGCCACGACTCCGAGGGCATCACCCCTGCCCCCGGCAAGCTCGACCCCCGCAGCGGCGCGTACATCGCCGGCGGCCTCCAGGGCGCCCGCGGCAAGGGCGACACCGTGGCGCCGGGCGAGATCGTCGCGCTGAGCCTCGGGCCGGACATCGCCCGGGTGAAGGTCACCTGGACGGACGGGAGCGTCACCGAACCGACCATCGTCACCGTGGGCGACCTGCCGCTGCGCCAGGCCGTGGTGGCCCGGCCGGCGGGCAAGACGGCCAAGCTGTGGGAGTTCTTCGACCGGAACGGCGCCAAGCTCCCGGACTCGGGGTCGCAGTTCCTGACCTCCTGACCTCCTGGCGCCCTGGCCCCTGGCCTCCTGGCTCCGCCCGGGCCGTCAGCCCAGCAGCAGCCCCGCCGCCACCTCCGCCCCGTCCGTGCGGATCTCGCGTGCGAGCGCCGTCGCCCGCGCGGCGACCTCCGGGGCCCGCGCCGCTCGGAGCGCGGTGGTCAGCGAATCGACGGTGGGGACGGCCCCGTCGTGGGCCACGCCGATCCCCAACTCGGCGACGCGGCCCGCCCAGTAGGGCTGGTCGACCATCTGCGGGACCACCACCTGCGGGACCCCGGCCAGGGCGGCCGCGGTGGTGGTGCCCGCGCCGCCGTGGTGGACGACGGCGGCGACCCGGGGGAACAGCGCCTGCTGGTTGACCTCGCCGACGGCGAAGCAGTCGCCCCCGCCGTCGGCGAGGGCCAGCTCCGCCCAGCCCCGGGCGAGCACCGTCCGCTGCCCCAGGGCCCGCGCGGCCGTCACCGCGTCGCGCGCCGCGTCGGGCGCGCCGCGCATCGGCATGCTGCCGAAGCCCACGTACACCGGGGCCTCCCCGGCGTCCAGGAAGGCGGACAGGGCAGCGGGCAGCGGGCGGTGGTCGGGCAGCAGCCAGGCCCCCGTCTGCACGACCGTGCTCCCGGCGAACTCCGGCCACGGGCCGAGGAGTTGGTCGGTGGCCAGCCAGGGGCGGTCGGTGAGGATGTGGTCGCGCACACGGTCCACGGTGGGCAGGCCCACCGAGGCCCGGTGGGCGTTGACCGGCTCGCGGAACAGCGCGTCCATGGTGCGGATGTTCTCCTGCCACAGCTCCCGGTTGTCCGTCACCCCCGGCGGGTGCGGGTGGCCCGGGTACTCGAACGGCGGGTGGTGCGGGGAGGGCAGCATGGTCGGCTGGAGGGCGACGTACCGGAAGCGGGCGCCGACCGTCTCGGCCGCCGACCGGGCGCCGGCCACCGCCGGGTACAGCCCGGTGGCCACCACTGTGCCCCCCGGCCGGGCGGTCGCCGCGACGGCCTCGTGGAACTGCCCGACCATCGTGGCCACCCGCCGGGGGAAGTCCCCGGGCGCGGGCGGCGCCCCGTTCACGGCCGCCCGCACCGCTGCCCGCACGTCCGGTCCGACCGGGACCAGCTCGACCCCGTCGACGGCCAGCCGCCGGGCGAACTCCTCGTCCGGCGGAGCGCACACCCGCACCGGCACGCCGAGTTCCCGCAGCTTCACCGCGAGTCCCGCCAGCGGCTGGACGTCACCGCGCGAACCGTAGGTGGAGAGCACCACACGCATCCTGACATTCCTCCCGTTCTCCCCAGGGACGACCCTGGAGGGGGAGATTCTGCGGCACGACCGGGGCCTTGCGGCAAGACCCCCCGTGCGCTATAGCTTGAGAGTGGCGGGAAGCGCGTGCGGTCATCCGCGCAGGACCGCCACCACCTCCCCGACCAACTGCCGTGCCCGGTCCACCGTCGCGGCCAGCGCCTCGGGCGTCTCCCCGGCGGAGCCGAGCAGTCGACGCACCCGGGCCTCGAAGTCGACGGGCACACCGTCGAGTCGACCGGCGACGGCCAGCGCGCCCTTCTCGTTCAGGCACCAGCGCCGGTCCCGCGCGTACAGCGCCTGCACCAGCACGCCGACCGCCCGGGACAGGCAGAGCGACACGTACAGCACGTCGCCCCGCCCCGCACCCTTCGCGGCCGCACCGACCAGGAACTCCGCCTCCCAGGCCCCGGCCGTCAGGGCCGCCCGCAGCGGTTCGGGATAGTCCGCGACCTGCGCCCGCAGGGTCGCCAACTCCCCTGCCGGGTCGGCGAGTACGCGACCGAGCGCGAGCTCCCCGACGTAGCAGGGCGACCAGAACCCGAGCGGGTGCCCGGCCTGCACGCCGACCTCGTAGCGGCCCGCGCGGCAGTCCGCCCACACCCGCTCGACCCGGTCGAGGTCCCGCAGGATCCAGTCCACGGCGACCCCGCCGACCCGCAGCCACGCCCCACCGTTCACCCACGGCCCCCAGCCGCCGGGCCCGGCGACCTCGACCCCGGGGCCCGCCACCTCCCCCAGGGCGGCGAGGTCCAACTCGCCCCGGTAGTACACCCCGAGGTCCCAGTCGGACTCCGGCCGGTGTTCCCCCCGCGCCCGGCTGCCCCCGAGCATCACCCCCACCACGCCCGGAACTTCGGCCAGCCGGGCCGCCATGTGCTCGATGTGCTCGGTGATCGCCTGCATGGCGGCATTCTGGCGCGCCCACCGCCCCCGGGCCACCGCATTCCAGCCCGGCGGGCTGCGCCGTGGACGGCCCCCGCCGCCGGGAACGGCTCCCTCGGGTCGACGGGCCGCGAGGGCCCGTCGCGTCAGGACCCGCCTGATCCTCGGCCGGTCAGGTGGGCGGCCAGGTCTTCGGCCAGGCGGGCGGGATGACCCCGGCGGCGGCGGGCGAGGGCGAGGCCGAGGTGGCGGCGGGGGCCGGGTTCGGCGAGGGGGAGGGCGACCAGGTCGGGGTGCGGGGCGAGGCCGATCTCGGGGATGAGGGCGATGCCGATCCCGCCCCGGACGAGGGACTGGGCGAACTCGTAGTCGGTCGCGGTGCAGCAGATCCGCAGCTCGACCCCGGCCAGGGCGGCGTGGTGGGTGAGCTGGCCGGCGGACTTGCGACAGCCCAGGATCCAGCGCTGGTCGGCGAGTTCGGCCAGGTGCGGCGGCTCGGGCCGGTCCCGGTAGCGGATCGCGGCCGGGTGCCGGACGGGCAGGACGACCCGCAGCGGGTCCGCGCCGAGCGGGGTCCAGTCCAGGCCGGAGCGGTCGCCGGGGCGGCTGGGCGGCGGCCCGTCGAGGTGGTAGGCGAGGGCGAGGTCGGCCCGGCCTTCGCGGACGGCGGGCAGGCTCTCCTCCGGCTCCGCCTCCAGGACGGTGAGTTCCACCTCGGGGTGGTCGGCGGCGAAGGCGGCGAGCGCCGCGGGCAGCAGGCGGCGGCCGCCGCTGGCGAAGGTGGCGACGGTCAGGGCGGTCCGTTCGGCGGTCAGCCGGTCGATGCGCTGCCGGGTGTCGGCGAGTTCGGCGGCGATCGCGTCGGCCGCCTCGACCAGGAGGCGGCCCGCGTCGGTGAGGGTGACACCCCGGGTGGAGCGCTCCACGACGGGCGCGCCGAGGCCGCGTTCGAGGGCGGCGACCTGCTGGGAGACGGCCGAGGGCGTGCAGTGCAGGGCCTGCGCCGCCTGGTTGAAGCTGCCGCGGCGGGCGACCTCCCGCAGTACGGCCAGCCGCTGGACGTCGATCAACAGTTCTCCTTATGACGAGGGCTCCAGCTCGACACTACTGCTGTCGCCCAGTGCGCGGCAGGCTGACCACCGAAGCCGACCCGCAGAGGGCGGGGCGGCACAGTGCGGGACAGCACGGTGCGGGACAGCACGGCATGGGACGGCACGGTACGGAACCGGGCCGGACAGAGGGGATCCGAACGATGGACGTGTGCGTGATCGGCGGGAGCCGCTACTTCGGCAGGCAGTTGATCGAGGAGCTCCGCGACGCGGGCGCGGCGGTGACGGTGGTCAACCGCGGCTCGGTCCCCGCCCCGCACGGCGTGACCCACCTGCGCGCCGACCGCAACGACGAGGCCGCGCTGAACGCCGCGCTCGGCGACCGGCGCTTCGACGCCGTCGTGGACCAGGTCTGCTACACGCCCGTCCAGGCGGCCGTCGCCGCGCGGGTGTTCGCCGACCGCACCCCGCGCTACCTGCTCACCTCCACCGTCGAGGTCTACGCCCACCTCGGCCGCCCCGGCGGCGCACCGCTGCCGGAGCAGGCGCTCGATCTGTCGGCCGAGCGGGTGGACCTGCGACTCCCCTGGTCCGAGCAGGAGTTCCGGTCGGAGAACTACGCCGAGGGCAAGCGCCAGGCGGAGGCCCTGCTCACCCGGCTGGCCCCCTTCGACCTGGTCGCCGTCCGCACCGCGCACGTCCTCGGCGGCGCCGACTTCACCGGTCGGCTGGCGCACTACGTGGAGCGGATCGGGCGCGGCCTGCCGGTGGCCGTGCACCCGTCGCCGCAGCGCGCGTCCTTCGTCCACGCGCCGGAGATCGCCCGGTTCCTGGCCTGGGCCGCGCAGGCGGACTTCACCGGCCCGGTCAACGCGGCCTCCCCGGAGGCCCTGGACGTACGGGAGTTGTCCGCCGTGGTCGGCCAGGTGGTCGGCCGGGAGCCGGAGTTGGCCGTCGCCGGTGCGGGCGGGCCGCACTCCCCGTTCTCCTTCGACCACTGCTACGCGATGGACACCGGCCGGGCGGCCCACCAGGGCTTCCGCTTCTCCCCCGTCACCGACTGGCTGCCCCAGGCCGTCAAGGAGGCCCACGCATGAGCACGCTCCCCACGACTCCCGCCACCCGCCGGATCGGCGGCCTCGGCGTCGGCGCGATCGGCCTGGGCGCGATGCCCCTGTCGGTCGAGGGCCGCCCGGCCGAGGAGCAGGCCGTCGCCACCGTCCACGCCGCCCTGGACGCGGGCGTGACGCTGATCGACACCGCCGACTCCTACCACTGGCACGCGGACGAGGTGGGCCACAACGAGCGCCTGGTCGCCCGCGCCCTGGCCACGTACGGCGGCGGCACCGACGACGTCCTGGTGGCGACCAAGGGCGGGCGGGGCCGCCCCGGGGACGGCAGTTGGACGGTCGACGGCGACCCGCGCCACCTGCGCCGGGCCGCCCGGGCCTCGGCCGCGCGGCTGGGCGTCGAGGCCATCGGCCTCTACCAGCTGCACAAGCCCGACCCGGCCGTGCCCTTCGCCGACTCGGTCGGCGCGCTGCGCGAGCTGGTGGACGCGGGGACGGTACGGCTGGTCGGCATCTCCAACGTGGACTGCGCGCAGATCCGCACCGCCCGGGAGATCCTCGGCCCGCACCTGGTCTCCGTTCAGAACCGTTTCTCCCCGGCGTACACCGCCACCCGCGACACCCTCGACCTGTGCACCGCACTCGGCCTGGCCTTCCTCCCCTGGAGCCCCCTCGGCGGCATCTCCACCAGCGCCGTCGACGACCCGGGCGCCGCCGCACCGGCGACCGACACCCCGTTCCACGCCCTCGCCCGCGCCCGGGGCGTCAGCCCCCAGCAGATCTGCCTGGCCTGGCACCTCGCCCAGTCCCCCGGCGTCCTGCCGATCCCCGGTGCCCGCCGCCCCGCCTCCGTCCGCGACTCCGCCGCCGCGGCCGGGCTCGTGCTGACGGCCGAGGAACTGGCGACACTGCACCTGTAGTCGCCCGTACGACACCCGTAGTGCCGCGGTCGAACGGCGGCTCAGGCCCCCGCCTCCGTGGCGGCCCGCTCGGCGGCGCTGCGGAGCACGCAGAACTCGTTGCCCTCGGGATCCGCGAGCACCGCCCACCCGGTGCCGTCCGGCTCGCGGCGGTCGGCGACGAGGGTGGCGCCGAGCTCCAGCAGCCGTGCCACCTCCTGGTCGCGCGGGCCCTCCGGGCGCAGGCACAGGTGGAGGCGGTTCTTGGCCGTTTTCGGCTCGGGCACCTGACTGAAGTACAGCACCGGCCCCTCCGCGAGCATCACCGCCACCTCCTCGTCGCCGGGCCCGTCGTCCGGGCCGAGCGGTCGGCCCGTCACCTCACTCCAGAAGCGGGCCAGCTCATAGGCGTTCGCACAGTCGACCGCCACGTTCTGCACTACCGAGACCATGCGCCCGAGCCTCCCCGATTCCCGCGCCGGCCGCCACCGGGTTGCGCGCCGACCGCCACCGGGTTGCGCGCCGGGAACCATCCGAGCGGGTACGAAGTCCTGTACGGAGTGAATCCCGATGCAGCAGCCCAGAACCCGCCGGCCCGCCCCCAGGTCAACCAGATCAACCGCAGGCGGCTGCTGTTGAGCGCGGCGGGCGGTATCGGCGCGCTCGCCGTCGCGGGCGGGGCCCGCTGGTGGGCGGACCGGAGCGCCGAGCACGGCCCCCGGCTCTGGAGCACGACGGCCGCGAACGGGCGGCTCATCCTGACCGACGGCCCGCAGCGGGACCTCTACGTCTCCGGGTCCGACGGCAACCTGCGCGCGCTCGACCCCCGCACCGGCGCCGTCCGCTGGAGCCGGGCGGTCGACTCGCCCGACGCCGTCTCCGCCTACCTGGGCGGCCGCCCGTCGGCGGTGGGCGACGGCGCGGTGTACACGGCCATCTCGACCGGGCTGCAGGCGTTGGACGCCACCACCGGCGAGGTGCGCTGGCAGGTGCCGGTGCCGGAGTGGGCCGAGCTCCCCGCCGAGCAGACCCCGGTCGCCGTCGGCGGCGGCCTCGTGTTCGCGGTCCACGGGGGCGCACTGCACGCCCACGACCCGGCCACCGGCGAAACGCGCTGGAGCAAGGCGTCGGGTGCCGGGGACTTCCTGGCCGCGGACGGCGACACCGTGTACACCGGCGGGGCCGGGGCCCGCGCCTTCGACGCGCGCACCGGCGAGCAGCGCTGGGTGCAGGAGACCGTCCCCGGCGTCAACACCACCCCCGTCGTCCACCGGGGCGCCGTCCTGCTCACGTACGCCGGCGGGACCGCGACCACCACATGGGTCGGCTCACTGGAGGCGGCCACCGGCCGGGTGCGCTGGCAGCGCATGCAGCGCGGCGCGACCAACCACCCGCTGTCGGCCGCGGACGGGACGGTCTGCTTCCTCAGCGGGACGCAGCTGGTCGGGATGGACACGGAGACCGGCGAGCCGCGTTGGACGGCCACCGTGACCCTGGGGCTGGGCCGCGGCGAGAGCTCGATGACCACCGCGAACGGCGTCGCCTACGTCGGCACCAACGACGACCGGCTGTTCGCCTTCGACCTCACCACCGGCAGCCCCCGCTGGCAGGACGCCCCGGACGACCTCCGCTCCGGCACCGGGTACACCTACGTCTCGCTGGCCGCCGCCGGCTCCACCGTCTACCGCAGCAGCCGCACCGGCCTCCAGGCCCTGGGCACCCTGACCTGAGGCCGGGCTCACCCGGCGCCACGGGCGAACCGCATCGAACACCGGCGGTGGGCCCCGTCGTCCCGGTACGTCCGCTCCACCAGCCGCCACCCCGCCGCCTCGATCCGCTCGACGTACCGCGCGAGGTTCCGTTCGGGATGCACCGGGTGCAGGCGGATGCTCCGCTCGTGCCCGGCGTCGCCCCGCTCCCAGCACCGGGCGGCATGACTGTCCACGGGGCCGAGGCCACGGGGCACGTGTCGCTCCATGCGGGCGATCGTAGGCGGGACCGGGACGTTCGAGCACCCGGCTTTCCCGTCGGCCGCCCCGGGATCCCCATAGGCGCGAAAACGCGATCTGCGGCAAGCTCGGAGCGGTGGTGCCGAGCGGAGACCGAGAGGCGGCGGGCATGACGGAAGCGACGATACGGGCCAACGAGACGACGGTGCCGGTGATGCCGTGCGTTTCGGTGGAGGAGACGCTGGAGTTCTACCGGGCACTGGGGTTCGAGGTCACCTTCCAGCAGACCCGGCCCTACCTCTACCTGGCACTGGAGTGGAGCGGTTTCGCCCTGCACTTCGGAACACCGCCGAAGAACACCGACCCGGGCCAGGAGGAGGTGGGAGGCTGCCTGATCCTGGTCGACGATGTCGCGCCCTACCACGCCGAGTTCAGCAGAGCCCTGCGCGCCGCCTACGGGAAGGTCCCGGCCAAGGGCAGGCCGCGCATCACCCGGTTCCGGCCGGGGGCAAGCCGGTTCACCATGGTCGACCCGTCCGGGAACTCGGTCATCTTCATCCAGCGGGACGAACCCGCAGGGCTGGAGTACGGCGGCTCGAAGGAGCTCACCGGGCTGGCCAGGGCCCTCGACAACGCCCGGATCCTCAGCGAGTTCAAGAACGACGACCGCGCCGCCCTGCGGGTCCTCACCACCGCCCTGCGTAGGCACGGGCCCACCGCACCGCCCGTGGACACGGCCCGGACGCTCACCACGCTGATCGAGCTCGCCACTGCGTTGGACGAGACCGAAAGCGTCGACGGATGGCGTCAACGATTGAACGCCCTCGACCTCACCGACGCCGAACGTGGCCCGGCGGGCATGCCCTGAGGTTCCGCCGTCCGCCCGGCCGTCGTGGGAACCGATGGGCGGCCGGTGCGGGCGGGTAGCTTGTGACGGGGTCACCCGGCGCCGGAGAGCGGCGAGTTCCCGAGCAGACGGAGGTGGGGCACGGTGGCGACGTACGTACTGATCCACGGCGCGGCGGCGGACGCGTGGTACTGGGGGCCGCTGGCCGCCGAGTTGCGCGGCCGGGGCCACGAGGTGATCGCACCGAACCTGCCGTGCGGGGACGAGTCGGCCGGGCTCGGCGCGTACGCGGACGCGGTGGTGGCGGCGATCGGCGACCGGTCCGAACTCGTCCTGGTGGCGCACTCGTTCGGCGGTTTCACCGGGCCGCTGGTGTGCGCGCGGGTGCCGGTGGACCTGCTGGTCATGCTCCAGGCCCAGATCCCGGCCCAGGGCGAGACGCCGGGCGCGTGGTGGGACACCACCGGGTACGGCGGGGCCCGGCAGGAGGCCGACCGGCGGCGGGGCGTCCCCGAGGGCACCGAGGAGGACCCGGTCACCCTCTACCTGCACGACACCCCGGCGGAGCTCGCGGCCGAGCTGATGACGCATCACCAACAACCGCAAGCAGCTGCGCCGTTCGGCGACCCGTGGCCGCTGGACGCCTGGCCGCAGGTGCCGACCGAGGTCCTGCTGTCGGCCGGTGACCGGTTCTTCCCGGTGGAGTTCATGCGGCGGCTGGCCGTCGAGCGGCTCGGCATCGAGCCGGACGAGATGCCCGGCGACCACCTGCCGATGCTCGGCCACCCGGAGGAACTGGCCGAGCGCCTGGAGGCGTACCGCGCCGCGCTGTAGCGGCCCTGGCACGCGGGAGGAACGGGAAGTCGGCAGCGTCGACTTCCCACTCCTCGCGGTTCACGGGTGCGAGTTGCCGGGAGTCCGGCTATGGCCGGGTTCAGGTGGCATCGGGGGGCGGCGGCATCGGCTGACCCATCCAGGTGAAACACCGTGACCACTCGGGCCGACACCTCCCGAGCTGCGGCCGAACCGCACCGCCGCCCACCTAGCTTCGCGGCTGAGCGGGCCCGACCGAACGGGCTCGCGACTACCTAGATCTAGGAGTGAGCAGCAGTGCGCATCACCCACAAGGCCGTCGCGATCCTCGCGGCGGCCGTCTCCTTCTCCGGCCTCACCGTCCTCAACTCCGGGACCGCCACGGCCGCCGTCCCGGTCACCGCCTCCCTCCAGGTCCAGAGCGACAGCACCAACCTGGACGAGAACCTCGGCACCACCGTGCTGACCCGCGACCCCAGCTTCACGTACCAGAACTGGACCCTCACCCCGCTCGGCGACGGCAGCTTCACCATCAAGGGCACCCACTACGGCAAGTGCATCGCGAGCAACGGCCTCGGGGCGAACGTCACCCAGAAGCCCTGCAACGCGAACGACCTCGCCCAACGGTGGTACCTCGACCCGGGCCTGGACTTCACGGCCATCGCGAGCGCGAAGTACCTGGACACCGTCCTCCAGGCCAACGGCCTGGACAGGCCCGTCACCACCGAGTTGTCGCTCGGCACCACGAACCAGCAGTGGACCCCCTACTTGAAGTGACGCCCTTTCAGGTACCGGTCCGCCGCCACCCAGCGGCGGGCCGGTACCGCACCGTCGAGGTCGCCCTCCTCACCCTCGCGACCGCCACCGCTGCGCCGTCCCAGCGAAACGCCTGAACCAGTTGGCCTACCCTCATCGAGTCGTCCACAAACGACTTCCCTCGCACCCCTAGTTTCGCGGCCGGGCGGGCCCACCCCGGGCTCGCCGACCCCTCGAACTAGGAGAAGCAGTGCGCATCACCCAGAAGGCCGTCGCCACCCTCGTGGCGGCCGCCTCCCTCACCGGCGGCGCCGTCCTGAACTGCGGAACGGCCTCGGCCGCTGTCCCGGTCACCGCTTCCCTCCAGGTCCAGAGCGACTTCAACAACCTGGACGAGTACCTCGGCGGCGAGGTCTGGACCCGCGACCCCAACCTCACCTACCAGGTCTGGACCCTCACTCCGCTCGGCAACGGCACCTTCACCATCAAGGGCACCCACTACGGCAAGTGCCTCGCTGCCGCCGGCCCCGGCAAGGCCGTCACCCAGCAGAACTGCGACGCGACCAACCTCGCCCAGCGGTGGATCGTCGAACCGAGCGTGGACGCCACGGCCATCGCCAGCGTGAAGTACCTGGACTACGTCCTCCAGGCCAACGGGCAGGACCAGCGGGTGACCACCGAGCTGTCGGTCGGTTCCCAGAACCAGCAGTGGACCGCCTACGAGAAGTAGCGCAGACCGGCCCCGGCCCGCCGCGCCCACCGGCAGGCCGGCGCCATCGCGCTCAGCCCCGTCGCGTCCAGAAGTTCCGCGCCTCCTCCCGCTGCGCGGCCACCCCCGGCACGACGGCGAGGGCCTCGGCGTACCGGCCCTGCCGCACCAGCAGGCCCGCCAGGTCCCGCGCGGCCCCCTTCCCGGGCAGCAGCGGGCGCAGCCGGGCGATCGCCTCGTCCAGCCGCCCGTCCCGGGCGAGCAGCCAGGCGATGGTGGACTCCCGGTCGTGAACCTCCGCCGGCGGCAGTGCCTCGATCTCGGCGATGGCCTCCCGGCTGCGGCCGGACTCCCCCATCAGCCACCACCGGTTGGACCGGAGCCAGAACTCGTCGTTCTCCGCGTGGAATTCGGGACTTCGTCCCACGGTGAGCTCCAACGCCCGCTCGTGCAGGCCGTGTTCGGCCAGCAGAAGCAGCACTGGCTGGAGCAGGTTCCCGTCGTGAAGGTTGTCGAAGGTGTGCGCCACCGCCGCCACCGCGTCCTCGAACCGGCCCTGGCGCACGAGGAGTTCCAGCAGCGCGTTCCCGTAGTGCCCCGCGTAGGTCGAGGTGGCGATCCGGCCGCGCAGGTACGCCTCCGCCTCCCCGGGGCTGCCCGCCTCCTCCAAGCCCCGCACGTACGGGCGCAGCGCGGCGAAGGTGTCCGTGCCGGCGTGTTCGCGCAACTCGTCGATCCGCCGGCCCGGACCAGCACCTCGGCGTAGTCCCGCCAGGCCCGGGCCTCGTCGAACCCGTCCCCGGCCGGCTCGGCGGGGCAGGCCAGCTCCAGCGCCCGCCCGATCCGCCCCCACCGCAGCAGGACGTCCGCGCCCACCCGTACCGCGGGCTGCCACCCGGTCGCCGCGAACGGCTCGACGACCTCCCAGGCCCGCCCGAACTCCCCGGCCGCGCACAGTTCCCGCACCACGCCCTCGGCGCAGCACCAGTCCCCGCGCTCCCGCGCCGCCGCCGCCACCAGCTCCGTACAGCCCCGTTCGAGCAGGGCCGCCACGAGCTCCCGCGGTACGCCGCCGTGGTGGCTCAGCTGCCACTGAAGATCATCAACGTTCACCGGCGCACCCTAGGAGGCGCCACGGACAGCCCCTGGCTCCCGACTCCGACTGCCTGCTTCCCGGCCGCCCGTCAGGCCAGGGCCGGGTGGATCAGCCGGCCGTGGTGGATCAGGGAGGCGGCCTGCTTGAGGCGGCGCACGCGGACGCTGATCTCGTAGCCGCGGATGCCCTCGATGCGGGCGAGGCGGGTGCTCAGGTAGCGGTAGAAGTCCGGGGTGTCCTTGCAGAACACGACGGCCATGATGTTGTGCCGGCCGCTGACGGCCGCGGCGAAGGCGACCTCGTCGTGCCGGCTGATCTCCTCGCCGATGCGGTGCAGCCCGGACAGGTCGACCTGGAGCCAGAGGGTGGCGTTGAGTTCGTAGCCGAGCCGCTCCGGCATGGTGTCGATGTCGAAGACCAGCGAGCCGGAGGACTCCAGGGCCTCCATCCGGCGGGCGACGCGGGGCTTGGACCAGCCGGTGACCTCGGCGAGGCGGGTGTGGGAGGCGCGGCCGTCCTCGGCCAGGGCGGCCAGCAGGGGGAGGTCCTCGTCGGTCGGGGTGAGCGGGGGGCCGACGGGGGCGGGGCGCTCCCCGGCGAGCCGGCGGACCTGCTCCTCGGTGAGGGAGCCCTCGCCGCCGGTCCAGCCGCCCGCGCGCTCGGGGCCGAAGGGGTGGATGAGCAGGTCGACGCTCATGTCGAGGACGGAGGCCGCCTTGGGGAGCTGCCGCAGCAGGACGTCGTCGCGGCCGGTGCCGGCCGGTGAGCGGATGATGCAGTTGATCTCCGAACCGCCGGAGGCGATGCCGACGTAGGCGACGTCGGGCCTGCGGGCGAGGGAGTCGGCGAGCGGCCCCACGGCGTCGGGTCGGCAGCGCAGGCGGGCGATCCACTCGGCCCGGCCGTGGGCGGCGGCGGAGCTCAGGCCGACGACGCGCAGGACCCCGCTGCGGCGCAGCGCGGTGTAGCGGCGCGCCACGGTCTGCTCGGACACCCCGATGACCTCGGCGAGGCGGCGGAAGGGGACCCGCGGGCCGTAGTGGAGTCCGTGGATGATCGTGCGGTCCAGGGCGTCGGGCATGGCGGAATCATCACACAGTCGGCACCGGAATGGATGTTCCGGAACGTCCTCCGAGATCGTTCGGGGATCCCGAACCCGCCGGGGTGAAGCTGGTCGGCGACTCCGCACCCTCCGCACCCTCCGCACCCGAAGGACGACCTCCGTGAACTCCGCAACGATGCAAGGCCCCAGGACCGGACGGGGCGTCACCCTCGTCATGGCCTGCCTGGGCGTCTTCGTCGCCTACCTGCCCGTGACCACCGTGTCGGTCAGCCTGCCCGCGATCCAGCGGGCGCTCGGCGCCACCACGGCCCAACTGTCCTGGGTGTCGGACGCGTTCGTGCTGCCGATGGCCGCGCTGATCCTGACCACCGGCGTGGTCGGCGACGTCCACGGCCGCAAGCGGGTGTTCCAGGCGGGCATGGCGCTGTGCGCGGTGGGCGCGGCGGTCTCGCTGGGCTCCGGCTCCGTCCAGGTGCTGTGGGCCGGGCAGGCCGCCTCCGGCCTCGGCGCGGCGGCGCTGCTGCCGACCACGCTGGCGCTGATCAGCCACGCGGTGCCCGACCACCGGGAGCGCGGGAGGTTCATCGGGCTGTGGGCGATGTCCATGCTGGCCTCGCTGGCCGTGGGTCCGCTGATCGCGGGCGTGCTGCTGGACCACGTCGCCTGGCGCTGGATCTTCCTGCTGCCCGTCCCGGTGTCGCTGGTCGTGCTGGCCGTCGCCGCGTTCCTGCTGCCCGACTCGCGCGCCCCGCACGGCCGTCGGCTCGACTGGCCGGGACAGATCAGCGCGGCCGTGGCCGTCACCGCCGTGGTCTACGGCGTCATCGAGGGCGGCGGGAACGGCTTCGGCGAGCCCGCCACGGTGGCCGCCCTGGTGCTGGGTGCGCTCGCCGCGGTCGTCTTCGTCGCCGTGGAGCGGCGCAGCGCGAGTCCGATGATCGACCCCGCCCTGTTCCGCAGCCCGGCCTTCACCGCCACCTCGCTGGTCGCCATGATCAGTTTCCTGGGTCTGATCGGCTTCTTCTTCGCGCTCAGCCTGTACTTCGGCCTGGTGCAGCACCTGACCACCCTCCAGGCGGCCCTGCGGATGGTCATGGTGACCGGGGCGTCGCTGGCCGCCAGCCTGCCCGTCGGGCGCCTGATGCACCGGGTGTCCGCCCGGGTCCTGATCACCTCCGGCCTGGTCGTCACGGCGGGCTCGCTGCTGTCGCTGACGAACCTCGACGCCCACACCTCCTTCGGCTCGATCGCCTGGCGGCTGCTGCTGCTCGGGCTCGGCCTGGGCGCCGTGCTCACCCCGATGACCGCCACCGCCGTCTCCGCCGTCCCGCACCACCTGGCGGGCATGGCCGCGGCCGGCAACAACGCCTTCCGCCAGGTCGGCGGCGCCCTCGGCCCGGCCGTGCTCGGCGCCCTGCTGACCACCCGGGCCGTGGACGCCCTGCCCGGCCGGCTCACGGACGCCGGGGTGCCGGCCGCGACTGTCGGCCACGTCGTCGACGTCGCCCGCGAGCAGGGCCTCGGCGCCGTCGCCGGACTGGACCTCGGCCCGGCCACCGGCCAGGCCCTGACGGCGCTCAGCGGCTCCTTCCTGGACGGCCTGCGGCTCTGCCTGGTCGTCGCGGCCTCGCTCGCCCTGCTGGCCGCCCTCGCCTGCGCCGTCCTGCTCCGCCCGGCGCCGCCCCGGACCCCGGCGCCGCGCACCGCCCCGGCCACCGACCGGGAGCCGGTGCCCGCGCCCTGACGCCGCCCGATCCCCCAGCATCACCACCTTCGCCACCGGCAGCCCTTCGGGTTGTCGGTGGCACATGTGAGGAAGGGTGTGCACCAACTGGTCTGCGGGACGGGGAACTGCTGTGGGGTGGATCGGGACCGAGACGTCGGCACCGGCCGCGAGGGGCTGGGCGGGCACGCTGCCCGAGCGTGAGGACGTGCGCCCGGTCGTGGCCGCGATACCGCGGGTGGTCAAGGACGACCTGCGCTACGACGCGGTGCCCTGGGCCCGGTTCGACCATGCCTACGGCTCGGCCCAGGACGTCCCCGCCCTGCTGGAGACCGTCCGCCTGGGTGACGCGAGGGCCTCCGAGGGAGCCCTCGCCACGCTGTGGAACCGCCTCGCCCACCAGGGCGGCACCTCCACGGCCGGCGCCCTGGCCGTCCCCTTCCTGCTGCGCATCGCCTTCGCGCACCCCCGGCACCGCGCTTCGCTGGTGCGGCTGACGGCGTCGGTGGCCCACCGGATGCCGTGGGGCGACGGGACGCGTGGCGGCCTGCTGCGCGTCGGCCTCCCGGCGGACCGGCCCCGGTACGAGCAGGACGGCAGCCTGGCCAACCGGTCGATCGAGGCGGCCCGTTCGGCCGTGGCCGCGGACGCGGCGCTGCTGCTCCACCTGCTGGACGACCCGGACCCGGAGATCCGCCACGCCGTCGCCCAGGCCGCGGCGGTCGTACCGCCCCCGGCGCCCGTGGTCGCGGCCGTGCTGCACGGGCGCCTCGCCGTCGAGGAGGACCCGGCAGTGCGCGCCTCCCTCGTCCTGGCGCTCGGTCAACTCGCCTGGGAAGCGGGCGATCCGGCCACCACCGCGCTCCTGCACGCCTGGTGGCGGGACGAGGCCCGCCCGCCGGAGGTCCGGGTCGGCGCCGCCCTCGCCTGGCTCTGCCTGACCGACGACCCGATACCCGCCGACCTCGACGCCTTCCTCGACACCGCCGTCACCGACGACCTGGTGGAACTCCTCACCGCCGTCCCCTGGCTGGACGCCGTCGAGGACCTCGACGAGAGGAACGGGCTGTTGGTCTGCCTGCACCAGATGCGCCATCCTGAGGACTTCGCCTGGCTCGCCGACTGACCCGAGCGGCCGGGACCACCGCTGGGGAGGAACGACGGCATGTACGCATCCGAACAGGCCTGGCGCGAGGTCGACGCCTACTTCGTCGACACCCTCGTCCCCGAGGACGAGGCGCTGGTGCACGCCCGGCGGTCCGGCGGGGCGACGACGATGCCGCAGGCCGAGGTCGCGGCGAACCAGGGGAAGCTGCTGGCCCTGCTGTGCGGGATGAGCGGCGCCCGGCGGGTGCTGGAGTTCGGCACGCTGGCCGGGTACAGCACCATCTGGCTGGCCCGCGCCGTCGGCCGGGACGGCCACGTCACCACCCTGGAGCTGGAGCCGCAGAACGCCGCGGTCGCGGCCGACAACCTGCACCGGGCGGGCGTCGCCGAGCGGGTCGACCTCCGCACCGGCCCCGCGCTCAAGTCGGCCGAGCAGCTGGTCGAGGCCGGCACCGAGCCGTACGACTTCGTCTTCATCGACGCCGACAAGCCCAGCAACCCGGCCTACTTGAGGGCCTCCCTGGCGCTGACCCGCCCCGGCAGCGTGATCGTCATCGACAACGTGGTGCGCAACGGCGCCGTCACGGACCCGGACAGCGACGACGACCGGGTCCGGGGCGTGCGCACCGTCCTCGCGGACATCGCCGCGGACGACCGCCTGGAGGCCACGGCGCTCCAGACGGTCGGTGCCAAGGGCTGGGACGGCTTCACCGTCGTCCGCCGGGTGCGGTAACCGGACGCGGTGCCCGGTGCGGTGCCCGACGGAGGGAGGGGTCGGGGGGCGGGGTCAGAGGGCGGGCACGATCATCGCCGTGAACGGGACGGTGGCCGCCAGGCGCTCCTCCAGCAGGCCCCGGTAGGCGTCCGACGCGTAAGCGGCGTGGGCCTGTTCGGCGTCGGCGAAGCGCAGCACCACGGTGTGGCTGCCACCGGGCGGGCGACCGCCCTCGCCCAGGTGGACCGTCCGGTCGGTGCTGGCGACCAGCTCCGCGGGGCCCAGCAGGACGGCAGCGGCGCCCTGGCGGTAGGCCTCCAGGCGCTCAGGGTCGGTGACGTCGTAGTTCAGGATGAGCAGGGCGGGCACGTCGGCTCCTCGTCAACTCTGCGAAGGGGCCGGCCCGGTGGACGGCCCGTACCCCAGTGTCCCCGTCGCGGACGGCGCCCTGCGGGCGGGGTCCGGCGGGCCGCGCCCGGGTACCAGGCCGCCCCCAACGCGACGGGGCAGGGCCACCGGAGGGTTTCCGGTGGCCCTGCCCCAGCAGGGTGCGCCGCTCAGGAAGCGCTCCGCAGGCGTCAGTTCATGAAGGTGACGTCCCAGTGGCTGCCCTCGTTGGCGAAGATGTTGCCGGAGGGGGCGGTCCACAGGTCGGCGCCGTCGCCGCGGGTGCCGCTGTGCGAGAAGTTGCCGTGGATGTAGTTGGTGATGCAGCTCGTGATGCCGAAGTCCAGCTTGTAGCCGGTGCCGTGGCTGTAGGTGCCGCTGGCGTGGCCGGCCTCGGTGCCACCGGTGATGTTCACCGCGCAGTTGCTGGCCCGCTTGAAGTTGACGGCGCCGTCGGCCGAGGCGCGGCGCAGGCCGTCGAAGGAGGTGCAGCTGCTGTTGTTGCGGTCCGAGCAGCCGCCCGAGGACGACCAGGTGATGCCGGCGGACGAGAAGATCGAGGCGGCCTGCGACTGGGTGAGCTTGTCACCGCTGCCGCCACCGGAACCGCCGGTGCTGCCGCCACCGCCGAGCAGGGCGCCCCAGGTCGCCGGGCCGACGATGCCGTCGACCGGGTTCAGGCCGGCGCTCTGCTGGAAGGCGCGCACCTTGCCGTCGGTGCCGGGGCCGAAGGCACCGTCGACGGCGAGGCCGGCGCCGTGGGCGTTCAGCTGGACCTGGAGGGCCTTGACGGCGTCGCCGTTGTCGCCGTTGCGGACCGTGACGATCAGCTTGGACCAGGTGTCGCCGCCGACGATGCCGTCGACCGGGTTCAGGCCGGCGGACTGCTGGAAGGCCTTGACCTTGCCCTCGGTGCCGGGGCCGAAGTCGCCGTCGACGCCGGTCGCGAAGCCGCGGGCGGACAGCAGGTACTGGACGGTGGTGACGTTGTCACCGCGGTCACCGCTGCGGACCAGCGGCCAGCTCGCGGCCTGGGCGGCCGGAGCGACGAGCACGGCCGCGAGCAGCGCGGCGAACATCGCGGCGACGATGGCCGAGATGCGTTTCATGACGGTTCCTCACTGACTGACTGAGCGCGGAGCGCAGGAGAGGGGATCGGCGGCGCCGGACGGCCGTCGGCCGCGACCGGCCGCCGTGGGGAGACGCTAGGAGCCGCCGACGGCGTCCCGCTAGCGCTTCCCCGTCCCTGGGACGCCGTCCGCCCCGGGACCGCTCTGCGGCCCGGGTGCCCCCGGCGTCCCGGGCGTCCCAGGGACGCGCCGCACGGCGACGGCCCACCGCCGGGACGGCGGTGGGCCGTTGCGAGCCCGGCTACCGGCCGTCAGCCGTCGGCCGCCGCGCTCGGCTCCGACGGCGGCACCACGGCCGTCGCCGCGCCGCCGGTGACCCGCAGCAGCTCCTGGTACGTCATCGGCACCACGGTGTGCGGGTGCCCGGCCGCCGCCCACAGCACCTCGTACTGCCGCAGCGCGGTGTCGACGACGGTCCGCAGCGGCGCCGGGTGCCCGGTGGGGGCGACGCCGCCGATGGCCTGGCCGGTGGCCTCGCGGACCTGGTCGGCGGAGGCCCGGGTGATCCGGCCCGCGCCCAACTCCGCCGCCAGGTGGGCGGTGTCGACCCGGTGGGCGCCGCTGGTCATCACCAGCAGGGGTTCGCCGTCGCAGGTGAACACCAGGCTGTTGGCGATCGCCCCGACCTCGCAGCCGAGGGCGGCGGCGGCCTCGGCCGCGGTGCGGGCGGAGTCGGGCAGGACGAGGATCTCACCGGTGACGCCGGCGGCCGCCAGTGCCTCGGCGACCGCGACGCTTCGTGCGGGAAGGGGTGAACTCATCGCCCCATCATGCCTTTCCGCGTCCGGAAGCCACCCCGGACGCCATCCCGGACGCCGTTCCGGACGCCGCGCGGGCGGCCGCGCGGGCGGCGGCACTGAGCACCGCCCGTACGCCGGCCGTGAGCACCGAGGCGTCGCGTCCGACGCCCCAGACCACCGCGCCGTCGCCCGCCCGGGCCTCGACGTAGGCGATCGCGTCCGGGCTGCCCCCGACCTTGTGCTCGGTGAAGGAGAGCACCTCCACCCCCACCGCGTCCGCGACGGCGTCCACCGGACCGGCGCCGCGGCCCGGGTGGCCGTCCACCTCGGCCCGGCCGCCGTCGACCCGCCAGGCGCGGGCGGCACCGGCGTCCAGGTACTCGCCCCGGAACAGCGCGTACAGCTCCTCGCCGGTCACCTCCCGCCCGCTGTCGTCGGCGGCCTCCTGGACGACCCGGGCGAACTCGATCTGCAGCCGCCGGGGCAGCTCCAGTCCGGCGGCGCTCTGCAGCAGGTAGGCGATGCCGCCCTTGCCGGACTGGCTGTTGACCCGGATCACCGCCTCGTAGTCGCGCCCGAGGTCGGCCGGGTCGATCGGCAGGTACGGCACCGACCAGGGCGCCTCCCGTTCGGGCAGGCCGAGTTCGGCGGCGGTCCGCGCGTGCCGGGCGAAGCCCTTCTTGATGGCGTCCTGGTGGGTGCCGGAGAAGGCGGTGTGCACCAGGTCCCCCGCGTAGGGGTGGCGTTCGTGCACGGGCAGCCGGTTGCAGTGTTCGACGGTGCGGCGGATCGTGTCGATGTCGGACAGGTCGAGCATCGGGTCGACGCCCTGGGTGTGCAGGTTGAGCGCCAGGGTGACCAGGTCGACGTTGCCGGTGCGCTCGCCGTTGCCGAACAGGCAGCCCTCGACCCGCTGGGCGCCGGCCAGCACGGCCAGTTCGGCGCAGGCGACGCCGGTGCCCCGGTCGTTGTGGGGGTGGACGGAGAGGATCACGCTGTCGCGCCGGACCAGGTGGCGGTCGAGGTACTCGATCTGGTCGGCGTAGACGTTGGGGGTGGCGATCTCGACGGTGGCTGGCAGGTTGTGGACCACCGGCCGGTCGGGACTCGCGTCCCACAGCTCGGTCAGGCCGTTGCAGACCTCCAGCACGTAGTCCGGTTCGGTCAGGTTGAACACCTCGGGCGAGAACTGGAACCGCACGCCGTCCCGGTCGCCCCCGAGCCGGGCCATCCGTTCGGCGGCGGCGGTGATCAGCGCCCGCAGCTCGGCCCGGTCCTTGCCGAGGACGACGTCCCGCCACAGCGGGGCGGTGGCGGTGTAGAGGTGGACGAGGACGCGCGGCAGGCCCTCGACGGCCTCGAAGGTGCGGTCGATCAGGTCGGCCCGGGCGGCGGTGAAGACGACCACGGTGACGTCCTCCGGCACCGCCCCGGGCGTCTCGGCGAGCCGGCGCACGAACGCGAAGTCGGTGCGGCTGGCGGAGGGGTAGCCGACCTCGATCTCCTTGAAGCCCATGGCCAGGAAGAGGTCGAACATCCGCTGCTTGCGCGCCGGGTCCATCGGCTCGGCGAGCGCCTGGTTGCCGTCGCGCAGGTCGACGGGCACCCAGAGCGGGGCCCGCTCGGTCCGGCGGCCGGGCCAGCGGCGCAGCAGGGCGGGCACCTGGACCCGCTCGTGGGCGGGGCGGTAGCGGTGGGAGGGCATGGCGCCGCCGCGCTGGGGGTTCCAGGCGGGGGCGTCGGCCGGGGTGGGGCCGGCGGGGGCGTGCAGGGTCGGGAATCGCATCGGGCGTCCTCGGGGGTCCTCGACTCGGGTGCCGGAGCCGGGCAGCGGGATCGGATCATCGGGGATCGGGATCACGATCGGATCATCGGGATCGCGCCCGGATCATCGGGATCGGACCGGGATCGGATTCCCGCGCTCTGGTTCCGGGGACCGGCAGGACGGCGCCCCGCAGCGGGGTGCCGGTCAGGTCACGCCCCGCTGCGGCCACCAAGAAGGAGAGCGCTCCACGGCTGCATGCCGGGTAGGGTAACCATGACCGAAGTCCTCAGACAACCTGACAGGTGACGACGATGCCCCCGCTCCGCCCCTCCCACCTCGCCGCCCAGGCCGCCGAACTGATCGAGCGGCGGATCCGGTCGGGCGAGTGGCCGGTCGGCGGCCGACTGCCCGGCGAGGTCGCGCTCGCCAAGGAGCTGGGCGTCGGCCGCTCCACCGTCCGGGAGGCGCTGCGCACCCTCGCCGCGGCCGGGATGGTGCACGCCCGCCAGGGCGCCGGGGTGTTCGTGACGGCCGACCGCCCGACCGCCGGGGACTGGGCCACCCGGCTGCGGGCCGCCGAGCTGGCGCACGTCTACGAGGTGCGGACGATGGTCGAGGTGCAGGCCGCCCGACTGGCCGCCGAGCGCCGCACGGAGACCGACCTGGCCGCCGTGGACGCCGCACTGGCCGCACGCCTGGCGGCCGGCGGCGCGGACGACGCGGTCTTCGTGGACGCCGACATCGCGCTGCACACGGCGATCGTCGCCGCCGCCCACAACCCCGTCCTGGACGACCTCTTCGCCCAGTTCGCGCCGGTGCTGCGGGAGCACCTGGTGGCCCTGGTCGGACTGTTCGGTCTGCGCGAGGGGGATCCGAACCAGGGGTACGACTCGCACGCGGAGCTGGTGCGGGCGCTGCACGAGGGCGATCCGGCGGCGGCGGGGCGGGTGCTGGCGGCGGAGCTGGAGTCGACGCGCTCGCGGCTGCTCAGCCCGCACTGAACCCAGCGGCGGGCGGCCCCGTTGAACCCACCGGCGGATGCTCCCCTCGAAGTCACCGGCGGGCGGCCCTCGCTGAACCCACCGGAGGGCGCGGGCCGTCTTCCGGAGGGGGCGTCACACAGTTTTCACACCGCGGCCACCCAACGGCCCGGAGTGGGGACGACACTGTGTCAGGCAGGAGCAAACCCGGCTGCTTCGGACACAGACGGTCAACGCGGGGGTGACATTGTGTCCGGCTGGTGCACAAGCACCACGCAGGTGGCACACGGGCTTTCACTCCAATCACACGATATGGCTAGTATCGCTTCGTCAAAAGCCCGTGCCCGGACGGCCCGCCCCTCACCGGCCGGCCGCCAGTCCCAAGGAGTCTGCTCTGCGCGCGCGTGCGAATCGGCGGCCCCCGACGCCGAAGACCCCCCGCAGGCGTCCACGCCTGTCCCTGCGGACGGCGCTGCTCGTCCTGGCCGTCGTCCCCAGCCTGGCCCTGGTCGCCCTCTGGGCGGTGACCAGCGGTGAGACCGTCTTCGACTTCCAGCGCCAGGCCGCCCAGGGCATGCTCGCCCAGAAGGCCGGCCAGCCGTCCAACATCGTCTACTACAACCTCCAGGAGGAGCGCCGGCTCAGCGCCGAGGCGCTCGCCCGGCCCGGCAGCAACGCCGACCAGCTGCGCCACCAGCGGCAGCTGACCGACGACGCGGTGCGCCAGTTCCAGGCGCTGTCCGGCGAGACCGCCGACAACGCCCCCGACGACGTCCGCACCGCCGTCGCCGAAGCCCGGCAGGCCATGGGCAAACTGGCCGAGGAACGGGCCGCCGTCGACAAGGGCGCCCTCGACCAGCAGGCCGTCTTCACGTACTACACCGACCTCATCGCCGTCGACCTGCGGCTGTTCACCGCGCTCAGCCACGTCGACGCGGGCGAGGTCACCTGGGTGTCCAAGACCCTGGTCAACTCCTTCTGGGCCAAGGAGATGCTGGCCCGCGAGGACGCCGTCCTGGCCCGCGGCTGGCCCACCGGCCGGCTCAGCACCGCCGACTACCAGCAGGTCCAGCAGCTGATCGGCGCCCAGGACCACCTGTTCACCGTCCAGGTCGTCCCGTACGTCCCGGACGGCGAGGCCGCCGCCTGGCACGACCTGATGAACAGCCCCGCCTGGCAGGCCAAGACCGCCGTCGAGCAGCAGCTCACCCGGCCCACCGCCGCCGAGTCCAACGGCACCGTCAAACTGCCCGCCGCCCAGGACCAGTGGCGCCAGGCCGTCGACCAGCTCAACCCCCAGCTGGTCAAGGCCATCGAGGCCCGCACCGGCGCCATCGTCGAGGTCGGCAAGGGCACCATCCTCGGCCTGCTCACCCGCGTCGTGCTGACCGCCGTGGTCGGCCTGATCACCGTCATCGCGGTGGTCATCGCCTCCTGGCGGCTCAGCCGCTCGCTGCGCCGCCGCATCAAGGAACTCCACACCCAGGCCGAGGAGATGGAGCGCACCCTGCCCGAGGTGGTCGACCGCCTCGGCCGCGGCGAACAGGTCGACACCGAGGCCGCGAGCCGCGCCGTCACCACCGGCGAGCACGGCAACGGCACCGACGAACTCGCCCGCCTCGGCCAGGCCCTCAACCTGGCCCGCTCCGCCGCCCTGGAGGCCGCCGTCCGGCAGGCCGACCAGCACCGCGGCTTCGAGCGACTGCTCCAGCGCATCGCCCGCCGCACCCAGCTGCTGATCGGGCGCCAGCTGCGCAAGCTCGACGAACTGGAGCGCAAGCACGAGGACCCGGAGGTCCTGGAGGGCCTGTTCGACCTCGACCACCTCACCGCCCGCCTGCGCCGCTACGAGGAGAACCTCGTCATCATGGCCGGCGGCCAGCCCCAGCGGCGCTGGCGCAAGCCCGTCCCGCTGCTGGACGTGCTGCGCTCCGCCCAGGGCGAGGTGCAGGACTACCGGCGGATCATGATCGACGTCGAGGGCCACCCCTGGCTCTCCGAACGGGCCGTCGGGCCGGTCGCCCACGTGCTCGCCGAGCTGATGGAGAACGCCACCACCTTCTCCAAGCCGCCCACCCCGGTCGAGGTCCGGGCCGCCATGGTCGGCCGCGGCCTCGCGGTCGAGATCGAGGACCGCGGCCTCGGCATGGACCCGGAACAGTACGACGCGGCCAACGAGCTGATGAGCCGCCCGCCGCGCACCGACGTGCTCGCCCGGGCCGACGACATCCGGCTCGGCTTCCACGTCGTCGCCCGGCTCGCCTCGCTCACCGGACTCAGGATCGAGTTCCGGCCGTCCGCCTTCGGCGGCACCAGGGTGGTCGTGCTCGTCCCCGACGAGCTGGTCATCGACGGCGACGCCGGACTCCCGGACGCCGCCCCCGTCGAACCCATCCCGCTGGTCCGGCGCTCCCGCCGGGCGGTGCGCTCCGCCTCCGACGAGGCGGCCCAGCCGGCCGTGGCGGTCGGGCCGCCGGTCGCACCGGTGGATTCCTTCGAGCAGCTGCCGGTCGGGGTCGGCGGGGTCGGCCTCGGGGCCGGCGTCGGCGCACCGGTCGCGACCGCCGCTCCGGCGCAGTGCGTCGCCCCGGCCTTCCAGGAGCCGGGGCCACTGGAAGCCCCGCTCCCGGAACCACCGTTCTCGGAAGCGGCATTCCCGGAAGCGCCGTTCTCGGAAGCGCCGTTCCCGGAGGCCCCGTTCCCGGCGCAGTCCCATCAGCAGGCGTCGCCGCAGCCGTACGAGCAGGCGCCGTCGTACGAGCAGCCGATCCAGCACAGCTCCCCCGTCGACCCGGCCCCGGCCTACGCCGCCGCACCGGCCGGGGCGCAGCCCGCCACCGGCACCGCCACCCCCGCGCCGGAGGCCCCCGCCTACCCGGACATCGCCTACGCCCGGGTCACCGAGGCCGAGGCCCCGTACGCCGACGAGCAGTACCGCCCGGCCGACCACTACCGGCTGGCCGAGCGGCGCCGGCACCGCGAGTACCCCTCCGCCGTGCCGGTGAGCCAGGTCGAGGGCGGCCAGCCGCCGCTGCCCCAGCGCGTCCGCCAGGCCAGCCTGGCCGCCGAGCTGCGGGTGCCCCCGCCGACCCGGCAGGAGTGGGTCGACCCGGCGGCCGGGCTGCCCGGCGCCGGGCAGCCCGCCGCCGCCCCGTCCGAGCACCCCCAGGGCGCCGAGCGTCCCGAGTACCCCGAGCGCGCCGAACGGCCCGTCCGCCGTTCCGGCGCCACCATCGGCGCCTTCCAGCGGCAGTCCCGCGCCGCCCGCTCCCAGGACAGCGGCGAACACCCGCTGCCCGCCCGCCCCACCCCGCCGGCTCCCCCCGCTCCGCCCGCCGGTCCCCCCGCCCCCGCGTCGGCGCCCTCCCCCTGGGCCCTGCCGGCCGCGGACCCCCGAACCACACGAACGGATGACCAGTGATGAACCGCACGATCGCCACCCACCAGGACCTGGACTGGCTGCTGGACGGACTCGTCGACTCGGTGCCCGGGACCCGCAACGCCGTCCTGCTCTCCGACGACGGCCTCGTGGTCAGCCACTCCCGCACCATCGAGCGCGCCGACGCCGAGCGCCTCGCCGCCGTGGCCACCGGCCAGCAGTCGCTCGCCCGGGGCGTCGGCCAGCTCTTCGACGGCGGGCCGGTACACCAGGTGATCGTCGAGCTCGCCGAGTGCTGGCTGTTCGTCATCGCCGCCGCCCAGGGCACCCACCTGGCCGTGGTCGCCTCCCAGGAGGTCGACGCCGAGGTGATGTCCGTCGCCATGCACACCCTGGTGCAGCAGGTCGGCCAGAAGCTCACCACCCCGGCCCGCGCCGAGGGCGCCCCCGCGTCCTTCGACGTCTTCGCCTCCCGGACCCGGGGCTGACCGGGGTGGGGCCGCACACCGGCGAGGAGGACCCGCGGGCCCGCGGCCGGACGCCGCACTGGAGCGAGCTGGAGGAACCGTACGCCGAGGACGAGACCGGCGTCATGGTCCGCCCGTACACCATCACCCGCGGCCGGACCGCGCCCGAGCGCGACGACCTCACCCTGATCACCGTGCTCACCACGGCCGAGGAGGAGGCCGACGCGGCCCTGGCGCGGGGCAGCCGCACCGGCGCCCGCGGCCTCCAGCCCGAACACCGGCTGATCCTCGACCGCTGCCGCCGCCCGGCCGCCGTCGCCGAGGTCGCGGCCGGCCTGGACCTCCCGGTCTCGGTCACCAAGATCCTGCTGGGCGACCTCGTCGCCCAGGGCCTGCTGAAGGCCCGGGCACCCCTCTCGGTCGCCCGCGCCGCCGGGGGCGTGGACCTCGGCCTGCTCACGGCCGTACGCGAAGGACTCCGGAGACTCTGAACCATGGCAACACCCCACTCCCCCGCACCCGTTGCCGCCTCCGCGGCCCCCGCCGCCCCCGCCGCCCCCGCCGCGGTCAAGATCCTGATCGCGGGCGGCTTCGGCGTCGGCAAGACCACCCTGGTCGGCTCGGTCAGCGAGGTCACCCCGCTGCGCACCGAGGAGTACCTGACCACGGCCAGCGTCGGCGTCGACGACCTGGACGGCGTCGACCAGAAGGACACCACCACCGTCGCCCTCGACTTCGGCCGGATCACCGTCAGCCCCGAGCTGGTGGTCTACCTGTTCGGCACGCCCGGCCAGGAGCGCTTCTGGTTCATGTGGAACGACCTGGTCAACGGCGCCCTCGGCGGCATCGTCATCGCCGACACCCGGCGGCTCGACACCAGCTTCGCCTCGATCGACTTCTTCGAGAGCCGCGGCATCCCGTTCGTGGTCGCCATCAACTGCTTCCACAGCCACAACACCCGCACCCCGGAGGAGATCCGGGCCGCCCTCGACCTCGACCCGCAGGTCCCGATGCTGATCGGCGACGTACGCGAGCGCGGCTTCGGCCGCGACCTGCTGCTCGCCCTGGTCGACCACCTGATGGACCTCGCCGCCACCCCCGTCGGCTGAGCCCGTTCGAGCCCCCGCTCGAGCCCCGTACTCTGGAGCACCCTTCCATGACCACACCCCTGCGCGTCCTCGTCCACGGCGGCGGCATCGGCGGCCTCACCCTCGCCACCGCCCTCGCCCGGCGCGGCCACCACGTCGACGTCGCCGAACTGCGCGACGGGCTGGAGGCCCTGGGCGTCGGCATCATCCAGCCGTCCAACGCCCTGCACGTGATGCGCGAGATCGGCGTGCTGGACGAGTGCCTCGCCGTCGGCTTCGAGTGGGAGGTGCTGACCATCTGCGACCCGGCCGGCACCACCCTCGCGCAGATCCCCCAGCCCCGGATGGGCGACGCCCCCTCCAACAACGGCATACCGCGCCCCGCCCTGGCCCGGGTACTGGCCGCCGCCGCCACCTCGGCCGGCGCCGAGGTCCGCTTCGGGACCACGATCTCGGAGCTCACCGACGACGGCACCGGGGTCGACGTCACCCTCACCGACGGCCACGGCGGCCGCTACGACCTGGTCGTCGGCTTCGACGGCATCGGCTCGCCGCTGCGCCGGCACCTGTACGGCGACCGGTACGCCCCCGAGTACACCGGCTTCGCCAACTGGCGCGTCACCCTGCCGCGTTCGCCCGAGGTCAAGGGCGTGGTGATGTCCGCCGGCAACCTGAAGGCCAAGGCGCTGCTCACCCCGATCAGCGAGGAACTCATGTACCTGGGCTCGGTGTTCGCCGAGGCCGAGGACTTCCGCCCGGACCCGGAGCGCGCCCACGAGCAGCTCCACGAGCGGCTGGCCGGCTTCGGCGGCCCCATCGCCGAGGCCCTCGCCCAGGTCACCGACCCGGCCGCCGTGGTCTACTCCCGGATCTCCCAGGTCACCGTCGAGGAGCCCTGGCACGTCGGCCGCGTCGTCCTCGCCGGCGACGCCGCCCACGCCTCCACCCCGCACCTCGCCCAGGGCGCCGCGATGGCCGTCGAGGACGCCCTCGTCCTCGCCGAGAGCCTCGACGCGGCGTCCGACGTCCCGGCCGCCCTCACCGCCTGGGAGGCGCGCCGCCGCCCGCGCGCCATGTGGGTGCAGTCGCTGTCCCGCGCCGTCCTCAAGCAGGAGACCGGCACGCCGACCACCCCGGAGGAGGACGAGCTGCTCAAGATCGGCATCCCGGGCGCCGCGCACGTCCTCGTCAAGCCGTATTGAGCCGGTCGCCTCGCGTCGTGACCCCGCGCCCTGCCGGAACCGTCCGGCGGGGCGCGGCCGTTCGCGCTCCTCGGCCGCGGTCCCGGGTCCTGTCCTCGGACGCGGTTCCCGGGTGCGATCCCTGGACGGGGACGGGACGTCCCGGGGATCCCAAGGCGTAGCGGGACACCGGGTCCGGGCCGGATAGTCGGGCCCCGTACGGATCCAGCACCCGAGGACGAGGAACACACGATGCGCCCCATCACCCGCAAGGCAGCGATGATCGGCTCGACCCTGGCCCTGGCCCTGTCCGGCATCGCGCTCGGCTCGGCCCCCGCCTCGGCCGCGACCACCTGCTACGCGGCCAGCTGCACCGGCCTGGACCCGGCGAGCACCGTCTGCCAGAACGACGCCACCACGCTGCTGACCGCCGACACCGGCGTCGAACTGCGCTACAGCCGCACCTGCCGCGCCGTCTGGGCCCGGATGAAGGGCACCAGCGCGGGCCACAAGTACGTCGTCCGCAACACCAACAACGAGGAGCGGACCGTCACCGCCGGCAGCTCGGGCGGGACGGTCTACACCGCGATGGTCAACGACGCCGACATCTACGCCTACGCCGCCGACTACCGGCCCGACGGCACCATGGCCTCCTCCACCCTCTGGTCCTGACCCGACCCGACCCGCGCGCCGCGGTCCCCCTGACGGGGACCGCGGCTGGGACTACCGGATCGTCGCCGCCTGGAGCCCGGACGGCACGTCGATGCCCGCGATCAGCGGGTGATCTCCTTGCGCCGCTGCCAGACCGCCCGCGAGATCCGGGCCAGCAGGCGGGCCGCCGGGTCGGTGCGGTCGGTGCCGTCGGCGAGCGGGCCGGTGTAGCAGACGGCGATCAGGTACGGCGGGCAGTCGTACGGGTGGACCAGGCCGACGCAGTGCCGGGCGCCGGGCACCCAGCCGTTCTTGAACGCGATCCGGGTGCCCGGCGGGACACCGGCCGCGAGGTCGACCCGGTAGTCGTTGCGTTCCAGCAGCGCCAGCAACTCCGGCTCGTCGGCGAGCGAGTGCAGCAGGCGGACCAGGTCACGGGCGCTCACCCGGTTGTGCACGCCCGCCGCGCGCGCCGCGTAGTCCTCGATCCCGCGCGGGCTGGAGCTGCGGGTGGCCCCCGCCCGGCGCCACACCTCGGCCACCGTCCGCTGGTCGGTGCGGGCCAGGCAGAGGTTGGTGGCCAGGTTGGAGGAGTGGGTGATCATCCGCTCGGCCAGCAGCCGCAGCGGCACGTGGGTGCCCAGCAGTTCCCAGGGCAGCGGATCGCTGTCCCAGTCGGGATCGTTGCCGAACTCCCCGCCGACGACGGACTCGAAGCGGTTCACCACCGGCACCTCGGCGTCGAGGTCCACCCCGCCGCGGGCCAGCGCCGCCAGGACCGCGACCTTCATCGTGCTCGCGGCGTCGTGCAGTTCGTCCGGCGCGCGCAGCAGGACCGGCTCCGCGTCGCCCGCCCAGGGGGCCACCACCACAGACAGCATGGAGGAAGAGTAGGGGATGTCCGCCCCGGAACCGGTGACCGCCGATACACGAACGAGACGCTCTCCGGCGGAACCTGACGTGATCGATGGACGGATGAGACGCTCCCCGGACGTGAACCTGACCTCCCGTTCCTACAGTGCCGTCCATGTCACCCACACATGACCGGACCAGGAACCGGACACGCACTCACCTCGCCCTGACGACCGCCGTGTTGGCCGCCGGGCTCGCGCTGGCCGCACCCGCCGCAGCCGACCCGGTGGACGGCGCGACGGCCGACCCGGCGACCGGCGCCGCCACGAGCCGGGTCGCCGTCCACCCGTCGGCGGTCACGGCCGCGCAGCAGCAGGCCGTCCTGGCGTACTGGACCCCGGAACGGATGGCCGCCCTGAACCAGCCGTCCTCCGGCAACCCGCCCAGGAGCGGCCCGGACGGCGGCCCGTGGACCGGGTCCGACACCCTGAGCAGAACAGTGGGCAGGCTCTTCTTCACCAACCACGGTGAGGACGAGAGCTGCACCGCGACCGTCGTGAACAGCGCGAACCGCAGCACCGTCGTCACGGCGGCGCACTGCGTCAACAGCACCGACCTCCTCGGTGACAACAACGAGTGGCTGTCGAACGAGATGTTCGTCCCCGGCTACCACGACGGCCTCGCCCCGTACGGCAAGTTCGTCGCCCGGGCCGGGATCGCCGACACCACCTGGCTGCTCGACGACCAGCAGAACGGCCTGCGGTTCGACGCCTACGACCAGGCGTTCCTGGTCCTGAACCGCAACGCCGAGGGCCGGCGCGTCCAGGACGCCGTCGGCGCCGCACAGCGGATCGGCTTCGACCGGCCGGGCAACGCCACGGTCCACCAGTTCGGCTATCCGCGGGAGTCCTCGGGCGATCCCGCGCGCTCGGGCCTGCCCGAGTTCACCGGGGCCAGGCTCGCCCACTGCACCGGGCAGACCCTCGAGTACCCCGGCACCAAGGACCACCCGGAGCCCCGGGGCCTGTGGGGCGCCCCCTGCGTCATGGGCGGCGGCTCCAGCGGCGGTCCCCGCATCGCCGACTTCGACCCGTCCGCCGGGATCGGCACCGTGGTGGGCGACAACACCCAGGCGGGCTTCTTCGACTCCTCGGGCCAGGTCTGCGAGCGCGGCACTCCCTTGTGCACCCGGCACCTGGTCGGCCCGCAGTTCACCTCCGCGATCACCAAACCGCTGTACCAGGCCGCCCAGGGCGCCCGGGCCGACGGCTGAGCCGTACGGGAGGACAGCGGACTGGAGTGGGAGGTCGGACCGGCCGACTTCCCACTCCGGGGCGCCCCGCGCTCAGGCGCCGTTACGGCGGCGCCGACGGCGCTCGTGGAGCAGGACCAGCACACCGCCGACCAGGAGCAGCCCGATACCGGCCGCGGCCGCGAACCCGACGCCGTCCCCGGCCCCGGTGGAGGCGAGTGCACCCCCAGGGGTCGCCGAGGGGCTCCCGCTCGGGGCCGGGCTCCGGCTCGGGCCCGACGTGGCACTCGGACCGGACGTCGCGCTCGGGCTCGGGCTCGGGCCGGACGTCGTGGTCGGTGTTGCCGTCGGGCTCGCCGAGTCGCTCGGGGTCGTGGTCGGGGACGGCGAGGAGGTGGGCACCGGCGAGGACGTGGGCGAGGGCGAGGAGGTGGGCGCGGTCCAACTCACCGCCGCTCGCGTGATGGTGTGAACTTTGTTGAGGCCTGCGAGGATCACGGGCTCGCTGTCCGGGCTGACGACCACCAGGCCCGCCCGGGCCGGCACCAGCCCCGCCACGCTGACGGTTCCGCTGCCCGGCTTCGCGCCCGCCGGGACCTTCACGAAGAGCGGGTCACCGTTCCCGGCCGGGCGGATCAACGCGCCGTCGCCGTCCGAGAGGACGTTGCCCGCCCGGTCGGTGAGCACGACACCGGCCGCGACCGCTGCCGGGTCGAGGAGCCCGGCAGCCTGATCGCCGGTGGTGGTGACCGTGATCGGCCCGAGCAGCGACCCGGCGCTCCCGGTCACCGTGCCGGGATCGAGGGCCAGCGGAGCGGCCGGTTCCTCGACATCGACGGCGTGCGAGACGAGGTAGTCGACGAGCCTGTCGGGCACGGGGCTGTTCACGACCCCCTTGACGTTGTTGGTGAGGCGCCAGATGGCGGCCTGGGTCGCCACGGCTGCCTGCGACGCCGTGAGCTCGCCCTGCACGAGTTTCCCGAGCTCACCGGCGGTGACCGACGGGTACCCGTGCTGCATGATCCAACTGACCTTCCCGGCCCGGCCCTTCAACGTCGGCACGTCGGACGTCCGGCCCACCTCGTACGGCGAACCGAGTTTCATCGTGCCCCGGGCGTCGAGGGAGTAGCCGAACACGACGGTCGGAGGATCCAAGGTCCTCAGCTCCATCAGGCCTCCTTCGGCCCCGTCCCCCTCGCTGTCGCCGAAGGACACGAACTCACCACGGCCGACGAGCTTGCTGGCCGACACGTGCGCGGGGTGAACAGCGGGCCCGTCCGCACCGGCGGCCTCCGTCGGCGCGAGCCCCCCGACCGCCAGCACTCCGGTCGCGAGCACGGCGGCCGCCGCACGAACTGCGTGCTTCCACTTCACTGCTGGTTCTTCTCCTGTGTGAGTTCCGGGGCCCGCTCTATGCACCCATAGGCCCGGCCTATGGCTCGGCGGCCCACCCGACCGGCATCCGCAACCACGGCGAGCGGTCCCGGGCCTGCCCCTGCGGACACGAACGAACCTAGCGGCGCCCGGCCCGGCCGACGCCCGGTTCCGACCGGCACTGCCTGCACCACTCGGCTGCAACTTCCTGCGACCCCCGGGACGTTGGTCCCGCCCGATCGGGGCGGAGGTCCCTGGGGAGCCCCCGGCGACTGTTGGACGCTCTCTCCTGCGGCGCCCCGACCCGGGCCGCCGTCTCCGCTCCGACGATCTCCGAGGGCACCCGCGTGGAAGGCAACGCACTGGCAGTACTGGGCGTCAGCGCCCGGGAGGAGTCGGTCTACCGGCTGCTCCTGCGCTCCCCCGGCATCGGAATCGCCGCGATCGCCCTCGCCTGCGGACTCGACCACGACGCCGCCCGGGCCGCCGTGACCGGGCTCCGCGAGCTCGGCCTGGCGACCGCCGTGCGCGGCCGAACCGCCTTCGACGGCGTCGACCCGCAGGCCGCCGTCGAACGGCTGGCCCGGCGCCGGCTCGACGGGCTCCAGGACGAGATCCGGCGGGTCGTCTCCGCTCGCCACCTGGTGGACGGCCTGCTGGAGGACCAGCGGGCAGGACGGCAGGGGGCGGGGCGACAGGGGGCGAGCGGCGAGCTCCGGTACGTCGAGGGCATCGACCAAGTGATCGCCTGCGTCGACGAGTTGTCGTTCTTCGCCCGCGAGGAACGGCTCACCACCCACCCGGGGCCGATCATCTCCGCCGCCCTCGACGCCGTCCGGGCCTCCGACCTCAAGTACCTGCGGCGCGGCCTGCGGATGCGGACCATCCTGCACGCCAGCGCCCTCGACAGCCACCGGATCAGCCGCTTCGCGACCGAACTGGCCGAACAGGGCGCCGAGGTCCGCGGCACCGCCGCACCGCTGGAACGGATGGTGGTCTTCGACCGCCGCACCGCCCTGGTGGCCACCGACCCGCAGGACATCACCCGGGGCGCCCTGGTCATCCGCCAACCGGGCCTGCTGTCCCACCTGTTGGCCCTGTTCGAGCGCCGCTGGTCGCAGTCCTGCGGCATCGGGGAGCGGCTGCCGAGCGGGGTCGAGCGGGAGGTGCTGCGGACCATGGCCCGGGTCGACAAGGACGAGGCGGGCGCCCGCGCCCTGGACATGTCGCTGCGGACCTACCGCGGCCACGTCGCCGCACTGATGCGCCGCCTGGACGCCCCGAACCGCTTCCAGGCCGCACTGGCCGCCCGGAACCGGAACTGGATCTGACCGTACGTACGGCTACTCGGCGCACAGCCGCCGGGCAGCGGACCGCAGCGCGCCCGACCATGGCCGCGGAGCCGGTCGGACCCGGCCTCGGCTCCCCGGACACCCGGACCGGACCCCGGCCCCCGGACCCCGGCCCCCGGACCCCGGCCCCCGACAGGAGACCTGCGATGACCCGTCCCACCCCTCGTGCCCGCACGGCAGCCCTGGTGTGCGCTCCCCTGCTCGCCCTCGGCACCCTGCTGGCGGCCGCCGCCCCGGGATGGGCGGCGGCCGCGCCGTCCGCCCGGAGCCAGCGCGCCCTGGTCAACCTCGGCACCGTGAAGTGGTTCAACACCGAGAAGGGGTACGGCTTCATCACGCCGGACGTCCCCGGCCCGGACGTCTTCGTCCACTACTCGTCCGTTGTCGGCAGCGGCTTCCTGAGCCTGAGAGAGGGCGAGCGGGTCGAGTACCAGGTGGTACAGGGCCCCAAGGGTCCGCAGGCCGTCGACGTCATCCCGTTTGGCTGAGGATCACCGGAGTGGGGGGGGGGGGGGGGGGGCCTTCAACAACCCCCCCCCACCCCCCGGCCCCCCCGACCCCACCCCCGGCAGGGCCCCGCGGCAAAGCCGCAGCG
>NZ_JBHZCN010000005.1:120411-140321 GCF_042755465.1 Kitasatospora sp. NPDC059160
GGCGGGGTGGCCGTCCCCGTGCTCCCCCCCCCCCCCGGGCCCCGGCCGCGCGCCTCGCTGCTCCGTTTGTGTCTTGTGTGCGGGGTGGGGGGCGGGGGGGGCCCCCCCCCCCCACTCCTCCCCCCGTCGCCCGTGCCAGCGCTCCAGCACCAGGTGCAGGGCCTCGCTCATCAGCAGCAGGAACTCCGCGGAGGCGTCGAAGCGGGCACCCGCCGGGGTGGCCGGACCGAGGACCTCCGCCCCGCGCCGCGTCGCCGCGATCAGTTCCTCGTTCATCCGCAGCGCGGCGAGGGCGGAGCGGAGCCAGATGTCGTCGCCCATGACGTAGCGCTCGCGGCGTTCGCCGGGTGTGCGCTCGCGCCGGACCATCCCCTGCTGTTCGAGGAAGTTGACGGCGGAGGAGACGGAGGCCGGGCTGACCCGGAGGCGGCCGACCAGCTCCGCGGCGGTGGCGGCACCGGAGTCGGCTACGCACAGACAGGCCAGCACGCGGGCCGCCATCCTGGGCAGCCCCTGCCGTTCGAGCAGCGCGGTGAAGAACTCCTCGAACTCCCGGAGCTGCCGGGGATCGCGCCCGTCACCGTCGTCGGGAGCCGCCGGCTCCGGCGGACGCTCCGGCCTCCGGCGGCGCGCGCGGTCCCGGGTGGACTCCTGCGCCTGGTCGGCCCGGTAGTCCTCGGGACCGCCGTTGCGGGTGACCTCCCGCAGGACGGTCGAGGCCGGGCGCCCGAGCCGTCGCCCGATCCCGCCGTAGCCGAGGCCTTCGGCCAGCCCCTCGGCGATGGTCCGGCGCTCCTCGTCGGTGAGCCTGCCTCCGGGCATCAGCTGCCGCTCCTTCCCGTCCGTCCGCACACTCCGCGCACTCCGCGCGGTTCCGCTCCGCAGTATGCGTTCACCGCCACCCCATTGCAATGCCCACTCCCGTCATCCATTGCATTCAGCGCCATGGCCATTGCAATGAAAGCCCTCACTTCCCAGCATTTGCAGCCAATCTTGCCACTCCAACATCGTTGACGATTTTCTGAACGCAATGTAGCTTCGACATTGTTCAGCAATCACCGAACGCTCATGCAGGGGGAGATCCACCATGGTCATGGCCAGGAGCAACAGCGGCTTCTCGGAAGCGGGACTGCGCCGGGTGCACGACGTGCTGGCGCGCCACGTGGACTCCGGCCGGATCCCGGGGGTCGTCGCCCTCGTGAGCCGGGGCGGGGAGGCGCACGTCGAAGCGCTCGGGACGATGGAGCACGGCGGGGGCGCCCCGATGCGCCGGGACACGGTCTTCCGGATGGCCTCGACGTCCAAGCCGGTCTCGGTGGCGGCCGCGGTGGCCCTGCTCGACACCTGTGAACTGCGGCTGGACGACCTGGTGGAGCAGTGGCTGCCGGAGCTCGCCGACCGGCGGGTGCTCAAGCGGCTCGACGGCCCGCTGGACGACACGGTCGCGGCCAAGCGGCCGATCACCGTGCGCGACGTGCTGACCAGCACCTTCGGGCTCGGCATGGATCTGACCGCCCTGGGCACGCCGATCATGAACGCGGTCTTCGAGCAGGGGCTCACGCCCGATCTGCCGGTGCCGATGCCCGAGCCCGACGAGTGGCTGCGCCGACTCGGCACGCTCCCGCTGATGCACCAGCCCGGCGAGAGCTGGCAGTACCACATCGCCAGTGACCTGCTCGGTGTGCTCGTCGCCCGGGTCACGGGGCGTCCGTTCGAGGAGGTCCTGCGCGAACGCGTCCTCGACCCGCTGGGCATGTCGGACACCGGGTTCCACGTGCCGGCCGACAAGCTCGACCGGCTGCCCCCGCTCTACGCCCCCGACCCGCGGAGCGGGGAGTTCACCGTCTGGGACGAGCCCGCGGACGGACGGTGGAGCAGCCCTCCGGCGTTCCCGGGCGGCGGTGGCGGCCTGGCCTCCACCGCCGACGACTACCACGCCTACCTCCGGATGCTGCTGAACCACGGGATGCACGGGAGCGAGCGGGTCCTGTCCCGTCCGGCGGTCGAGCTGATGACCACCAACCGCCTCTCCCCCGAGCAGACCGCCGCCCGGACCGCACTGGCCCGCGACAACGTCCACCTGTCGTACGGCCAGGGGCAGCACGGCGGTTGGGGCTTCGGGATGGCGGTGCGCAGCTACCGCGGCGACTACGCGCCGGTCGGCCAGTTCGGCTGGGACGGCGGCAGCGGCACCTCGACGTACGCCGACCCGGAGAACGGGGTCGTCGGCCTCCTCCTCACCCAGGTCGGGATGTCCGTACCGCACTCGGCGCGACTGATCCACGACTTCTGGACGACGGTCTACCAGGCCGTCGAGGACTGACGCACCGGCACCGGTGCCCGTGTGCAGGAGGAGTGGGAGGTCGGACCCGCCGACATCCCACTCCTCAAGGTGTTCCGGGCGGGCTCAGCTACTGCTGGGCTTCGGGGCCGGGAGGGTGGCCGAGCCGGTCAGCAGGGGCCACTCCTTGTGGAACGGTGGGAAGGGCAGGCTCTTCTCGAAGAGCGGGGTGCCGAAGATCTTGAGGTGGGCGGTCAGCGCGCCGTTCAGGTCGACGCCGCCGACCAGGGCCCAACTGCCCTTCACCTCGGGCCCCTTGCCGGGGAGGTCGACGGCGAGGGAGCCGTCGGCCTTGGCGCTGAGGTAGGGGGCGACAGCGGCCTGGACACCGACGGTGTCGTAGAGGCCGACGCTGGCCTCGACGCCGAGGGCCGCGCGGACGGACGCCTTGCCGTTGAGGCGGACGTGCACCGGGGACACCTTGGTGTCGGCGCTGGTGACCGGGGTCCAGCCCTTGCCGCCGGTGTAGTCGGCGCGCACGGCCCAGGTGCCGGTGGCGTCCTGCTCGGTCTCCAGGTGGACCTGGCCGTCGGCGCTGACCTCCAGGTAGCAGGTGAGGCCGAGGTTGACGACGACGGGCAGGCCCGCGACGGTCAGCACCGGGCTGGCCTGCAGCTTGGCGAAAGGGACCCGGATCGGGGCCGCGCCGGTGTTGCGGGCGACGTCGCCGGTGACCTTCCAGTGCGCCTGGGCGCCCAGGTCGAAGCCGATCGAGGCGGTGCGCGGACTGGTGGCCTGCGCGCCGTGGTAGGCGAAGTGGACGGCCGGGTGCAGCTGGAGGGAGCCGGAGGCGTCCAGGCTCGCGCCCTCGGGCAGCGGGACGGGGGCCTTGACGTCGATCCCCAGGGTGCCGGAGGCGTCGGCCTTCACGCCGTTGCCGTCGATGCCGGCGGTGGCCTTGAGGTCCTTGACCAGCGGGGTCACCTGGATGCCGTGCACGTCGATCGGCACCTGGCCGTCCGCCTCGGTGCCACCGAGGAGTTCGGTGAGGGTGGCGGGCCGGGTGGTGAGGTTGACGGTGTTGCCCGCTCCCGGGGTGGCGCCGGTGACGGCGACCAGGGCGCCCTGCGGGGCGGCGGCGGTGGGCGGGCTGGCGAGCAGCTGGCCGGGCTGCACGGCGGCGGCCGCGGCGGCGGTGGTGGTGGCGGCGGTCGTTGCGGTGCCCGACGGGGTCGCGCTCGTGCTCGGCGCAGGGGTCGGTACGGCACTCGACGAAGCGCTCGGCGAAGCGCTCGACGGGGTGCTCGGCGAGGTGCTCGGGGCCGCGCTCGCGCCACCGGCGGTGAGCACGGCCGTGCCCTTCCCCGGGTCGTACGCGGTGAGCTGGAGGGCCTTGGTCGCGGCCGTGACCGCGCCGCCGTCCTTGCCCGGGGTGCCGATGGCGGCCTGCTGGTCGCCGGCCGGCGCCACCGTCACGTTGCCGGTGCCGGAGCCGGCGGTCGGCGTCGGACGGGCGGAGGCGGCACCGGCCCGGGCGCGGGGCGCGCCGGAGCCGGGGGCGCCGCCCGCCGGGCCGCCCCCGGCGGTGGTGGCGCCGGTGTCGGCGGTGCTGGTGGCGGCGGCCGGTTCGACGGCGGCCTGCGGGGTGCCGCCGGAGCCGGTGGGCCCGCACGCGGCCGTTCCGGCGAGGATGAGGGTGAGCAGGGCTGCGGGCGCGGCCCGGCCTATCGAGGGTTTGAACACGCGGCGTCATGTTACTGACGAGGAATAAGTTTGTCGAAGACAGGCCAACGGAATCCCCCGGCACCCTGAAACCGCAGGTCAGACCAGCCGCGCGACAGGCAGTCGACCGTCCGGCAGTGTACCCGCCGCGAGGCCCCCGACCGCCGCGGCGAGCTCCCCGAGATAGCGGGAGCGCCCGGTCGGCTCGGCCCCGAGGCTGCGCACGTACGGCCCGTCCCACTGGGCGTCGAGCAGCCGCCCACCCGCGGCGCCGAACCGGGCCCCGAGGTCGGCGACGGCGATCCGGGCGGCGTCCGGGCGGCGGTGGAACATCGAGTCCAGGCTGAGCGCCGCCCCGACGGCCACCCCGAAGACCCCGCCGATCAGCTCCTCGCCCTCCCACACCTCGACGCTGTGCGCCGCGCCGAGCCGGTGCAGCTCGACCAGCACGGACCGTAACTCCTCGGTGAGCCAGGCGGGTTGGCGCCCCTCGGCGCAGGCCGCGAGGACCGCGCCGAAGGCCCGGTCCGCAGTCGTCCACCACTCCGGGACACCACTCGCACCGCCCGCACCGCCCTCGCCGTCCGCGCCGCCCGCGGCGCGCAGCCGCCGGGCGAGCCGGCGGGGCAGCCGGACGGCGCCGGGCCGCAGCACCGGCCTCGGGTCGGGTGACCACCACGCCAGCGCGTACGGGTCCTCCCCGCCGGGCAGCAGGGCCACCTCACCGGCCTCGACGGCGTCCCCGTGCAGCGCCTCGTTGTAGGCGGCCGCGTAGTCGTCGGCGGCGGGCAGCGGGAACAGTCCGCGCCGGTAGGCCGACAGCAGCGTCTGCGGCCCGAGCACCCCGCCGAAGGCCACCGGCCCCTCCGTCGGCGCGCGGTGGAGGTCGAGGGCGTCGAAGTCCGGCACCGTCCGGGTCACAGGAATCCCTCGTCGGTCAGCCGCGCCAGGTAGTGGTCCAGCAACCCGGCGTCCACGTCCGGCAGTTCGATGCCGCTGCCGTCCAGGGCGGCTTCCGTGTTGAGCCGGTCGAAGCGGGGGAACACCGGCTGGAAGTACAGCTCGCTGATGGACAGCCGGGAGCCCGGCGCCCGGTCGACGAACAGCGGCACGAACGGCGTGACGGGGTGGGTGGGGTGTCCGGCGGCGAACCGGACCAGCCGTTGCACCCAGTGCCGGTACGGGAGTTCGGCGATCCGGTGGCCGCGCGCCCGGAGCCGGTCGGCGAGTTCGGGGAGCCCGGCCGGGTTCGGCGAGGTGAGGTGGTAGACCTCGCCGTCGGCGGGCGCGTGCGCGGCGATGTGGGCGACCGCCCGGGCGAAGCGGTCGGCCGGCACGAAGTCCAGCGGCAGCCGGACGTCCGGGCAACTGCCGCTGTCGGCGAAGTACTTGATCAGCGCGCAGAGTTCGGTGCCGGTGTTCATCACCCCGGTGGCGAGGTCCCCGGTGACGTCGTTGGTGCGCAGCACGGTGACCGGCAGTCCGCTCGCGGCCGCGTTGTGCAGCAGCTGTTCGGCGACCCACTTGCTCTCCACGTAGCCCACGCCGAGCCGTTCGGGGTGGGCCAGCGGCGTGCGCTCGGTGACCTCGCGGACGCCGGCCGCGCCGAACCCGGCCAGCACGGCGAGGGTGGAGAGGTAGTGCACGGGCACGCCCCGGCTGTGTCCGGCGAGCCGGACCACCTCCCGGGTGCCGTCGACGTTGGGCGCGCGCAGCTGGTGGTACGGGTAGAGGAAGTTGACCAGCCCGCCGAGGTGGTACACCGCGTCCAGGTGTCGGGCCAGCCAGTCGAACTGAGGCTCCGTCAGACCGAGTCGCTCGGCGGCCAGGTCGCCGACCAGCGGAACCACCCGGGCGTCCGCCAGGTCGTGCCGCAGGAACCGCTGCTGGGTGGCGCGTAGCCGTTCCAAGGCGTGTTCCTGGTCCGGCGCGCGGACCAGGCAGTGGATCCGCGCCCCGGTGGTGGCGAGCAGTTCGTGCAGCAGGTGGGCGCCGCAGAAGCCGGTCGCTCCGGTGAGCAGGATCTCGGCGGGTTCGGCCCGGGAGGGCGCGGGGCTCCAGGACTGGCCGACGGGGTGGGTGAGCCGGGCCTCGGCCTGCCAGTCGACGGCGGCCTCCCCCGGGGCGGTGCCGCTGCGGGCGGCCTGGAGGGCGGCGGTGAAGTCGCGCAGCACGGGCGAGCGCAGCAGCGCCCGGGTGAGGGTGCGGACGTGGCCGACGTCCAGGCCGAACATCATCCGGGCCCGGGCGAGCATCTCCATGGCGAGCAGCGAGGTGCCGCCGAGGGCGAAGAAGTCGTCGTCGGGGCGGACGAGTTCGGCGCCGAGCAGTTCCGCCCAGAGGTGGCCGACGGCGGCCTCGACGGCGCTCGGCTCCCCCTCGCCCGCTCGGCCCGGGGCCGCTCGGCCCGGGACCGGTTCGCCCGGGACCGGTTCGCCTGCGGACACGGCCGGCACGTCGGCCCGGACCGGGGCCTGCGGCAGCGCGCGCCGGTCGATCTTCCCCGCCGCCGTGAGCGGCATGGCCTCCAGTGCGACGTACTCCGCCGGGACGAGGTACTCCGGCAGCCGCTCCGCGAGGTACGCCCGCAGCCCCTCCGGCCGCTCCGCCCGGTCACCGAGCGTGTAGTACGCGACGAGCAGGCGGCTGCCGTCCGGAGCGCTGCCGTCGGCCGCGACCCGGGCCTGCCGCACCGCCGGGTGGCCGGCCAGCACCGCCTCGATCTCGGCCGGGTCGACCCGGTGGCCGCGCACCTTCACCTGGTCGTCGAAGCGCCCGAGGAGTTCCAGCTGCCCGTCGGCGCGCCAGCGCCCGGCGTCGCCGGTGCGGTACATCCGCTCGCCGGGCAGCGGCGCGTACGGGTCGGGCGGGAACGATTCGGCGGTGAGCCCGGCCTGCCCCCAGTAGCCGCGGGCCAGGCCCGGCCCGCCCAGGTGGATCTCCCCCCGCTCGCCGGGCCGTACCGGGCGCAGCCGCCCGTCCAGCACGTGCACCCGCACCCCCGGCAGCGGGCGGCCGATCGGCACGTGGGCGGCCGGGGAGTCCAGCAGCCCGGGGGTGAGTTCGCAGTGCAGGGAGGTGACGGCCGCCTCCGTCACGCCGTAGGCGTTGAGCAGCCGTACGCCCGGCAGCCGCTCCGCGCAGGCCAGGCAGTCGTCGGCGTGCACCACGTCCCCGCCGACCACCACCAGCCGCAGCCCGGCCGGGGCCGGTCCGCCGGGCGGCAGCAGGTCGAGCACGTGGTGCCAGTACGCGGGTGTGAAGTCGGCGACCGCCAGGCCGAGCCCGGGCAGCCGGCGGACCAGTTCGGTCGGCGCCCAGGTGTCGCGGCCGCCGAGCACCACCGTCGCCCCGGCGAGCAGCGCCGAGAACACCTGCTCCAGCGCGGTGTCGGCGCCGAGTGCGGCCAGCTGGAGCACCCGCTCGCCGGGGGCGAGGCCGTAGGCGCCGACCACCCGGTCGAGGGTGAACAGCAGCGAACGGTGGGTGACCGGGACGCCCTTGGGCCGGCCGGTGGTGCCGGAGGTGTAGATCAGGTAGGCGAGGTCGTCGGGGGTGGCGAGGTCGGTGGCGCCGTGCTCCGCCCCGGCCGGCAGCGGACCGCCGATGTCCACCCCCACCCGCTCCACCCCGTCGAACCCGTGCCCGTCCGTGACCGCCACCCGCGCCCCCGAGTCCGCCACCAGCCCCGCGAGCCGCCGCTGCGGGTGCGCCGGGTCCAGCGGCAGGAAGGCCCCGCCCGCCTTGAGCACCCCCAGCCAGGCCACCACCAGCTCCACCCCGCGCCCCAGGCAGACCGGCACCACCTGCTCCGGCCCCACCCCCCGGGCCCGCAGCTCGGCCGCCAGCCGGTCACTGTGCGCGTCCAGCGCGCGGTAGCTCAGCGTGCCCTCCTCGCTCACCACGGCGACCGCCGACGGGTCGTGCGCGGCCCGGGTGCGGAACAGTCCGTGCACGGTGTCCGCGAAGCCGGCCCGGGCACCGGCGGCGCCGCGCCGCGGCGCGGCCGACCCGTTGCGCTCCACCCAGGCCCGGCACTGCTCCCGCCCGTCCGGCCCGTACACCTGGCGCCACCCGTCGGGCAGGGTCAAGTCCCCCGGCCAGAGCGCGTACTGGCCGTCGTCGTTCCGTACCACGGCGTGACGCCCGGACCTCACATCCGCGCGTACGCCCCGTGCGCTGTCGACTGCGTCGTCCACCGGCTTGACCTCGTGCTGAAGCGGCAGAATGCTGGGAGGTGCGACATTTCCGACTATACGCACTCAGGGGACTCCTACAACGTCCGTCGCACAGCCCGCCGGACGCCTCTCCCCCGTGGGCCGACCGGCCCCGGAGGGCCGTCCGCAAGACCCGCCCTCGCCCGAACTCCCCCGCCCGACCGGCGGGGTGGTGTCGCGGAGGAGGTAGCCTCGTTGACTCGCCGGCGACAACGCCTGATGGTCTGTTACCTGCTCTGGATGGTGCTGTTCACCGGCATCTACTTCGCCGACCCCGGGCTGCGGATCATCTGGTGGACGGGCATGGGCCTCGGCGGCGTCGCCGCCGTGGTGGTCGGCGTCCGGCTCAACCGACCCCGCCACCCGACGTCCTGGTACGTCCTGGCACTGGCCAACCTCAGCTTCACCACCGGCGAGGCGGTCCAGGCCCTGCAGCTCGACATCCTGCACCTGAACAACCCGTTCCCGTCCGTCGCCGACGGCTTCTACCTGGCCGAGTTCCTGCTCTACGCGGTCGGCCTGGTCGGCTTCATCCGCTGGCGCACCGCCCGCCAGGACCGCGCCGGCCTGCTGGACGCCCTGATCATCACCCTCGGCCTGGCCCTGCTGGTCTGGATCTACCTGATCCTCCCGTACGCCCGGAACCCGGACCTCAGCTGGATCCAGAAGGCCGTCTCGATCGCCTACCCGCTCGGCGACGTGGTCGTCCTCGCCCTGCTGCTACGGCTGTTGACCCCGCGCGGCGGCAACTCCCGCTCGCTGCAACTGCTCACCGTCGGCGCCCTGGGCCTGCTCACCTCCGACATCCTCTACGGGCTGATCCAGCTGCACGGCACCTGGCGGATCGGCACCGGGGTCGAACTCGGCTGGGCCGCCTTCTACACCGCCTGGGGCGCGGCCGCCCTGCACCCCTCGATGGTCGAGCTGACCCGGCCCGTCCCCACCCAGCAGCCGGACCTCTCCGCCGGCCGGCTCACCCTGCTGACCCTCGCCTCGCTGATCGCGCCCGGCATGCTGATCATCGAGTCCCTGGCCGGGAACACCAGCAACGCGGGCGTGATCGGCGCCTTCTCCGCCCTGCTCTACCTGCTGGTGCTGGCCCGGCTGGCCGTGGTGGTGGTCGCCCGCCGCGAGGCGGTGGCCCGGGAGCGGACGCTGCGCGAGGCGGGCGCGCGGCTGACCGCCGCCGTCACCGTGGCGGAGGTCGCCGACGCCGTCCAGTCCGCCGCCGCGACCCTGATGCCCGCCGAGCGGGGGCACGTCGCCCTGCTCGCGGTCACCGAATCGGGGGTGCTGCACGTCCGCCGGGCCGGCAACCACAAGGACGACCGCCGGGACGCCGCCTCGCCGACCACCGGGCACGACCGGGACGACCGGGACGACCGGCGTGACCACGACGACCGGGACGACCACGACGACCGGGCCAACCAGCGCGACCACGACGAGCACGGCGAAGCCCTCGCCCGCCTCGCCGCCCACCGCGAGACCCGCCTGCTGCCCGTCGGCTCCGACGACCTCCCCGCCCACCTCGGCGGCATGCCCGCCGCCCTGGTCAGCCCGCTGATGCTGGCCGAACGCCCCTCCGGAGACCCGCTCATCGGCGCCCTGGTCGTCACCGGCACCGAGCAGGAACTGACCAGCCTCTGGGGCTCGCTGGAGATCCTCGCCGCCCAGGCCGCCCTGGCCGTGGAGCGCGTGGTGCTGAGCCAGGAGGTCACCCGCCGCAACAGCGAGCTGTACTTCCGCGCCCTGGTGCAGAACGCCAGCGACGTCATCCTGATCCTGGACGCCGACGACGGCATCCGCTACGCCTCCTCCTCCGCGGAGCGCGTCCTGGGCCACCCCGACCTGAACGGCACCCGGCTGACCGACCTCGTCCCGCCCGAGGACAGCCGGGAGGTCGGCGGCGCGCTGGCCCGGATGCGCGGCTCCGCCGAGCCGCCCCGCGGCGACCAGCCGCGCGAGCACTGGCGGCTGCTGCGCCAGGACCGCACCCCGATCGAGGCCGAGGTCCGCTACACCGACCTGCGCGACGACCCGACCGTCGGCGGCCTGGTGCTCACCCTGCGCGACGTCACCGAGCAGCGCCAGATGGAGCGCGAGCTGACCCACCGGGCCTTCCACGACTCGCTGACCGGCCTCGCCAACCGGGTGCTGTTCCAGGACCGGGTCGGCCACGCGCTCTCCCGCGGCGAGCGCAGCGGCGCCGTCACCGGGGTGCTGTTCATCGACCTGGACGACTTCAAGGTGGTCAACGACACCCAGGGCCACGCGGTCGGCGACGAACTGCTGGTCGCCGTCTCGCTGCGGGTCTCCACCGCGCTGCGCAGCTCCGACACCGCGGCCCGGCTCGGCGGCGACGAGTTCGCCGTCCTGGTCGAGGACGCGTCGTGCCCGAGCGACATGGACACCATCGCGGCCGGCGTGCTCGCGGTGTTCACCGAACCGTTCAAGCTCAGCGCCGGCGCCGTCCGGGTCAGCGCCAGCATCGGGGTGTCCACCACCGAGGACAGCGTGGACTCCGCCGAGCTGCTGGCCCACGCCGACCTCGCGCTCTACTCGGCGAAGGCGGCCGGCCGCCGCCAGTGGTGCCACTACCGGCCCGCCCTGCAGACCGGGATGGTGGAGCGGCACGAGATGAACGAGAACCTGGACTCCGCCATCGCCGAATCGGCCTTCCAGCTGTACTACCAGCCGATCGTCGACCTGCGCACGGGCGACCTGGTGGCCTTCGAGGCCCTCGTCCGCTGGCCGCACGACCAGCGCGGCATGGTGCTGCCCGACGAGTTCATCGCCCTCGCCGAGGAGAGCGGCCAGATCGTCCCGCTCGGTGCCTGGGTCCTCGAACGCGCCGCCGAGGAGGCCGCCGCCTGGCACTCCGCGAGCTCCGCCGCCCGCTCCGCCACCGGCCGCCCCCCGCTGCGCGTCAACGTCAACGTCTCCGCCCGCCAGTTCCGCGACGCCGGCTTCGTCGACGTGGTCCGGCACGCCCTGGACACCTCCGGCATCGACCCGCGCACCCTTGTCCTGGAACTCACCGAATCCGTCCTGATGCGCCGCGACGACCGGCTGCGCGCCGACATGGCCGTCCTCGGCGACCTCGGCATCGGCCTCGCCATCGACGACTTCGGCACCGGCTACTCCTCGCTCTCCTACCTGCGGGAGTTCCCGATCTCCCTGCTGAAGATCGACAAGTCCTTCATCGACGGGCTCGGCCTCTCCGCCCAGCAGTACGCCCTGGTCGAGGGCATCACCCGGATCGCCGACACCCTCGGCGTCCAGGTCATCGCCGAGGGCATCGAACACCCCGACCAACGCGACCTGCTCGCCGCCATGGGCTGCCCCCTGGGCCAGGGCTACCTCTTCGCCCACCCCATGGACGGCGCCCAGGCCCGCGCCCTGGTCCGGCGCACCACCTTCGAGCCGGCCTGAAGCGGACGAGCCGAGGGCCCGTCAGCAGGGCGGTGCCGTCCGGCGGCCGACAGCCGTTTCCCCCTTTTCTCGACAAACCATCACCAATCAGCGCCCCGGCCGAGCGATCCGTTACGGAATCTTCATCCCAGCCGGCCATGGACGGCCCGCCGGGAATGAGAGATTGTCATTCGAACTTGGAGAAGTCTTTACCAACCACGGCCATCCCTTGAGAGAGTCCTGATGTCACGACACCCTCGGGCGCACCTCCGGGTCGCACCCGCCCCCGAGGAGTCGACGGCCGAACCCGGAAGGCGCGCCGGCGCACAACGTGACGGGGGTAACACCATGCAGAAACGGCGCAGTCCCTGGGCAGTCGCCTACTTCCTGATCGGGATCGTGTGCGCCCTGGTCGCGGTCTCCACGGCCGCGTTCGCCAACCGGGTCGACGACCTGATCCCGATCGTCCTCACCGGAGTTCCCGCGCTGTTCCTGACAGTTCGTGCTCCGATGTACGGGGTTTCCTTCGGGCCGAAGGGACTGAAGTACTCGGGACTGCTCCGGGCACGGTCGTACGAATGGTCCGAGATCGAGAGGGTGGAATGCGCCACGCTCCCGGGCACGCTCCTCTCCTCCGACCTCCCCGCACTGGTGCTCGTCGGCGGAAAGTCCGACCAACTGCCGATGCTGGCCGGTTACGGCTCGGGATCGACGGTGAACAGGCGGGTGGAAGCCCTGGTCGCCGACATCGAGAAGGTTCGGGCCGCCGCGCACGAGGCCTGAGACGGTGCTCGCCCACTGCCATCACCGAACTCGCCGAGATTCCGGAGAACTTCCGGACCGTGCCATGCGAAACTGGCGCAATGGAGCACCTGGTGGAATTCAAGGTCGCGATCGAGAACCGTAGCGACCGGCGCACGGAAATGATGCTCGAACCCGAGGGCAGCGACTTCTGGATGGAGCCCGGCGACACGTTCGTCGTGCACAGCAAGGAGCCGCCCACCGCCGAATTCCCCTTCACCGTCCAGGTGACGAACGACGGCATATCGGTCTGGGCCGCCCACGGCTGGGTGTCCACCCCGGGCGGCGAGGATCTCGACACCGGGCACAACAGGCCCGATGACGCCCATCCGGAACTGAAACGGTACGCGGACGACGACCGGGCCCGGGAAGGTTTCTTCCGAAGGCTGTTCTCCCGCCGCCGGAACGCACACGAACGAGGAAACTGACGTGCACGCCCGATTCATCGGCCTGGACTCCTGGTCCCCGCCACTGCACACCATCGAGCTCCAGGCCGGCAGCCGGTACCTGGACCTCCACAACGACACCGCGCTGCTGGGATTCCGGCTGGGCGGGCACCCGAAGCTCACCCTCACCGTCGACTTCCGGCACGACCGGCACGGACCGTTCGCGCTGGAGTTCCGGGATGTCGGCGAACTGCGCATGGAACAGGACTCGGTCAGTTCCGACGGCTGGGTCGGCATACCCGACGTCGAGCCCGAGGGCATCGACATGATCGAGTACTACGAGTACGGCCGCGAGCTGCCGCCGGTCTTCGAGATCCTCTCGCTCAACTTCCGCCTCAGGTTCCGGGCCTGGGAGGTCGCGTACATCACCGAAAGCGGGGACGGCCCCGGCACGGCCGGACCCCAGCAGCAGCACCACAGCTGAAGGACATCATGGAATTCATCGCTTCCGCCCTCCTGGCCATCGGCCGGGGGCTCGTCACCCTCCTCGGCTGGGTCGCGACCATCGACGGCATCCGGGGCTTCATCGAGGACGTCAAGAAACAGAAGTGACCCGGCCCCCGCCCCAACGAGTCGACACCTCCCAATGAAACCTGACCGCTGTGCACCCCAACTCGCCGACATTCCAGGGGAGTTCACTCTCACGAGTGATTGTCGAAGCTCCGCACACTGACCGACACTCGAAGCATCCGGAGAGCTCGTGGGGGCTCTCCCGGCGCAAGGAGTGACGCCATGACCGCAGTCGAATCCTCCGCCTCCGAGATCCCGCAGATCGCGGGCCACTCGCAGCCCACCGGCCACGGCCAGGACCTCGCGGCGATCGGCGGCAACGTCGGCACCGTGAACCGGGCCTGGTGGACCTGGACCCCCTCGCACGGGACGTTCAACCTCCAGCTGTCCTGGAACGTCATCGGGATCGACTCCACCGTCGTGATCACCGCCTCCGAGATCGACTCCAACGGGAACCGCTTCGTGGGCGCCGCCGCCTTCCAGGTGTCGAGCATCGCCCCCGGCAACGGGATCGTGACCTTCAAGATCGACATCGCCTGGGGCAGTTCGCTGCCGATGCGCACCGACGTCGTGGTCCTCAACTGAGCTTCCCCGCACGGCGGAAGAGCTGATCGACACCCCGAAGCCCGGGCGCACGGAGACCCACCGTGCGCCCGGGCTCCGGCACGTTCCGGCCTCGCCCGCGCATCAGCCCGGGGATGTAAACCCGTGGACCAATGCGCCCTGCCCGGAGATCAACCGGCGGGCTGATGCCGCTCCCCCGCGCCCCGTGACAGCGTCCTCCGCATGGACACCACGCCGTTCACCGGCCCCACCGGACTGACCCGCCGTCGCATGCTGGGCACCGCGCTGGCCCTGGGCGCCGCCGCCCCGCTCGGTCTGGCCTCCACCGCCCGGGCCGACGCCCCCACCACTCCGGGCGGCCCGACCCCGGGCAGCCCGACCCCGGGCAGCCCGACGCCCGGCCGGCTCACCCTGCCCGCGCCCACCGGCCCGCACCGCATCGGCACGGTCGCCCTGCACCTGCGCGACACCTCCCGGCCGGACCCGTTCGCCGGCCCCGGCCGGTACCGCGAGCTGATGGCCAGCGTCTGGTACCCCGCCCGAGCGGCCGAGGAACTCCCGCTCGCCCCCTGGCTGAGCGACGGCGCCCTCAAGGCGTTCCTGGACGACGCCGGCTACAAGGTCCCGCTCAGCGCCGCCCCGCTCACCGCCGCCCGCCAGGGCGCACCCGTCCACCGCCCGGGCCACCGCGCCGGCCACCGGCTGCCCGTCGTCGTCTACTCGCACGGCGCCCACGCCCACCGGGCCGTCAACACCGTCATCGTCCAGGAACTCGCCAGCCACGGCTACGTCGTGGTCACCGTCGACCACACCTGGGACGCGTTCACCGAGTTCCCCGACGGCCGGGTGCTCACCCCGTGGATCGAGGGCGCCCCCAGGATCGGCCCGAACGACTGCGCCGCCGACGCCCGCTTCGTCCTGGACTGCGTCGAGGAACTCGCCGCCGGGCGCAACCCCGACGTCGACGGGAAGGCACTTCCCGAGGGCCTCCTCGGCGCCCCCGACCCGCTCGACGTCGGCATGTTCGGCTGGTCCAAGGGGGGTTCGGCCACCGCCGCCGTCCTCATGGCCGACCGCCGCGTCCGGGCCGGCCTGGCCATCGACGGTCCGATGGCGGCGATCACCGTCACCGACCTGGACCGGCCGTTCATGATGATCACCGCCGAGTTCGGCCGCGACCGGAACCCGGACGCCGTCACCTTCTGGAACCACCTGCGCGGCTGGCACCTCAACATCCAGGCCGACGGCGTCCGCCACAACTCCTACGAGGACGCGGCCGTCCTGATGCCGCAACTCGGTGCGCTGCTCGGCATCCCCGTCGAGCAGATCCAGCAGATGGTCGGCACCCTCCCCGCCGACCGCTCCACCCGCATCCAGCAGTCCTACCCGCTCGCCTTCTTCGACGCCCACCTCCGCCACCGCCGCAGCGCCCTCCTCGACGGGCCCTCGCCGACGTTCCCGGAGGTCAGGTTCCTCCCCTGACGAGCAGGACGGGCGGCCGCCACGGGGGTGCGGCCGCCTACCGGGGACCGGGACCACCGGACCGGGACCACCGGGCCGGGATGCCGTACTACGGCGTCCCGGCCCGGATCTCGTCCAGGGACTCCGCGAGCACGCCCCGCGCCCGGGTGAACCAGTCGGCGATCACCGCGGTCTCCTCCGGCGTGTAGTCGGCGAACAGCGCGCCGATCCGCTCGTAGAACGGTCCGTAGACCTGGAGGATGCGCTGCTGCGCGTCGTCCGCCATCACCACCCGCACCCGCCGGCGGTCGCCGGGGTCGGCCTCCCGGCTCGCGTACCCGGCCTTCTCCAGCCGGTTGAGGACGCCGGTCACGGCCCCGGTGGTCAGCTGGGCGCGCTCGGCGAGGTCGCCGGCGGCCAGGGGCTCACCGGCCAGGGCGGCCTCGATGACGAAGCCGAGGCAGGTCAGGTCGGTCACGTTGAGCCCGAGCCGGGCGGCGATGTCCTGCTGGCCGAACTGGGCCAACGCGATCATCCGGTCCATCGCGTACAGCGCCTGCTCGGGCGTCGCCCGGGGGCGCGGCTTGCCCTTCACCCAGGATCTCCTTAGCATCTAAGTTACTTATCTCGTGAGATAAACGAACCGGTACCGGCCGTCCACCGCCACCCGTCCATCTCACACCACAGGAGGATCCATGAGCGCCCACGGTGACCACGACATGGGACACACCGTCGCCGGCTGGACCGGCACCGCCCTCGCCACCGCGGGCTTCGCCGTCGCCGGCACGGCCCTCGTCCTCGGCTCGCCCCCCGGGCTCTGGGCCGGCGCAGCCCTCACCGCCCTCGGCGCACTCGCCGCCTGGCTGCTCCACCTCGCCGGCTGGGGCAAACCCACCGGCCCGCGCCCACCCCACCTCCGCCACTGGCGCACCCCCGACCCCACCGCCCGCAACGGCGGCCACCCCCACTGCCTCGGCTGCCGCCTCGCCCGCCGCCACCCCCACCCGGCCACCACCGGGACACCCACCCCCGGGACACCCACCCCCGCACCCGGCCGCCCCCGGGCCCGCGCCAACGCCAGCGCCTGAGCTTCGACCGCACCGGGCCGCCGGAAGCGCGGCCGACCAGGCGGCTCTTCCCGGGGCGGTCCGGGATATCCCGAGGACGACAGGACGGTGGCGAAACGGCGGTTCGGGGCCGGCAAGTTGCGGCGTCGATCCCCCTCACCCCACCGGAGAACCCCATGCGTTCCGTCGCCCGCAAGGCCGCCACGATCGGCGCCACGCCGGCCGCACCCCGTCAGGCCGGACCGCCTGGGCATGGGAGAGGATCACGACCCCTGGTGAGGCCGTGGCGATCCAGAACCACCCGGACCAGGAGAGTGACCACTCCACTGTCACGTACTCCGGTGACCCCACCGAGAACGAGTGCCCCGCCCGGACTTCCGGGCGGGGCACCGCTGTTGTTCTCGCGAGCAGACCCGTGAACTGCGGGTCAGACGCAGGCCGGCACGAGTGCCGCTACGAACGTCGCCCGCGTCGACTACTCGACGTCTCGACCGACCAGGTCGAGCCCGGCCCCACCGTCAGGATGTCTCCGGCCGGCATCCACAGCATCCAGTGGTCAGCCGGATCATCGACGTCTCGCTGTGAGTAGATCGGGAACACATGGAGCTCGATGCCGTCGAACTCGAACACCGTCTCCAGTGCTGGAGGCCGGATGGTCACGGTCATCAGCCGACGATCTTCGAGCAGCGCTACCGCGGGGACGAGCACGGACCGCGGATCCTCCGAACCCGCGATCACGCGACCTCCGCCCTCCAACCTCCAGGCGGCCATCGAAACCCACAGGTGCCACTCACCGAAGACCGACCCGTTTCCGTAGGGCTCGACCGGGCTACCGAAGTCCATCGCCAGGTTGCTACCGAGCAGGAGTCGAACAGCCCACGCCTGCCTTCCCAGGACCGGCCGGATCAGCTCCTCCATCGCCTCCACGCCCCCGCTCACCGGACTGCCCGCCGGACGGACCACGAACTCCCGGGCCCGGCACAGAGCAGGTAGCCGGACGGAAGGTGAAGGTTCCAGTAGATCGAATCCTCGTTGTCCACGACCGAGAAAGCAGGGAAGACCCGCAGTTCGACATCCGTGAATCTGAATGTCGTGTCCAGGCTGGGCGAAAGAACCTCGGCAGCGACGAGGCGTTGACCCCCGAGGGTCGCGATCGAACTCGACAGGAAGTCCGGGGAGTCCTGCGAGGCCGCCACGATCGACTCACGACTGTCGAGACGCCACGCGACGCTGTAGATGCCGAGTCGGCAACCACGGGTCGAGACACCAGGGTCGAAATCCACGCGCAGCGATCCAGTCTGCGACAGCCGGGCTTCACGGACGCGATGCCCGACCAGGGGCACGACAGCGTTCCGCAGCTTCGCGATGTCCTGGCTTTCCTCGATCTTGGAGTACTGGCTCACGGGCAACCATCACTCCCGTCACCGAGCTCACTCCGCGCGATGTCGATGATGTCCTCCTTCGCCATGTTGCCGTTACCGTCCATGCCAGACTTCATGGTGTTGTGGATGCGCTTGGCCTCGTCCTTGTCGGTCACGCCCCCCTGCTTCATCGCCCACTTTCCAGTCCTGTTGTGACTGGTGTTGTCTCCGTGCTTGCCCTTCTCGAAGTTGGATTCGCCTTCCCAGCGGTCGTACTCGGAATACGGCTCCGGCTCATCGTCTCCGGTGTGCCACCACGGGGCGTCGCCATCGTTGTTGTGCACCAGGACCGGCGCCGCTCCGGCCAGCACATAGTACGTGTGGGTGTCGGCGATGGTGAGGTCATAGGCGACCTGTGGTGCCGTCCTGTAGTTCCTCACGGTCCGGACGATGAGTTTCCGACCATCGGCTGTCAGGACCTCGTGGCCGGGGCGGAGCTCCGAGGCGTCGGTCCAGAGATGTGCGGTCTCGTCCCAGAACGGGTGGTGCTGAGTGCTGGTGAGGTTCTCCACCTTCGCGAACGCGCTGCTGGAGTCCGCAGCCTGCAGGGTCAGGTCTGTGAACCTGCTGTCGTCAGGCGTCCGGATACTGCGGGTCACCGGCTTGGACTCGGTCTTGCCGGTCGTCGGGTCTGTGGCTCGGACCTCGTCACCGGTCTCGATGTCCTCGATCGCCTTGGTCGAACCATCCGCCATGACGACCTTGGTACCGGGCAGGAAGCTGTGCGTGGCTCCCCGGACAAGCGCCAGGGGGCACTTGGCTCCCGCCTTCTCCTCGGCCTTCTCCAGATCCTTTGCCGCGGCCACCCCCGCCTTCTCGGCCTTCTCGGCCTTTCCGGCCGCGCCCACTGCGCGTCCGCCGGGGATCAGGCCCACGAGGCCCTCGGCGGCGTCCAGGTAGTGGCCGTCCTTGATGTCCATGCCGGCGCCCACGACGGTGCCGAGGGCGTTCAGGCCCGGAATGTAGGTCGTGGCGTCGGCAGCCTCGCGGACGTTGCCCCAGAGCGTTCCGCCCCTGGTGATGAGGAAGTAGTGCGGGCTGACGATGTTCGGGTACTTCTTGGTGCCCGAATCCGAGCTCCAGTACTCCTCCGTCCAGGCGCCGTGGCCTTCCGGCTTGAACGTCTCCGTGATGATGTCCCCGTGAGCGGTCTCGCAGGTGCCGAAGCCGCCGCACACGCCCTCGGGGCGGAGACCACTCGGGTCGCTCAGGTTGGTGGGGTCGTTGGTGCTGTAGGCGTAGCCGTTCCACTGTTGGGGGTTGGCCGGGTCGATGACGGGGTCGGGGTTGAGGAAGCGGCCGGTGCCGGGCTGGTATTGGCGGGCGCCCAGGTTGGTGAAGCCGGTCGCGTCGTCCTTGAGGCCGCCGACGTAACCCTTGTCGCCGGCCCAGGCGTTGCCGCTGCCGGAGCCGCGGAGGACGCCGAAGGGGTCGGTCCACCGGCGGTTCACGTTGGTGGTCGCTGAGTCGATGGACAGGGTGCCGCTGTTGTGGTGGTCGGAGAACTGGTACGTCAGCGCGTTCGCGCCCTGGCGGACGAGGGTGACGCCGCCGGGGAGGGCGTAGTAGCGGGTGCCGGTGCTGGCCTTGGAGCCGGTGTCGTAGGTGAGTTCGTCTCCGGCGCCGAGGTTGACGGTGACCTTGCCGGGGTTGCGGCGGACCAGCTGGTTGCCGTCCGCGTCGTAGACGTAGGACGTCGTCGCACTGCCCTGCTTCATCGTGGCGAGCTTGCCCTCGACGTCCCAGGTCAGGTCCGCGCCGTTGGCCGCGTCCACCGCGTTCCAGGTGTGGGAGTCCCACTTCGGGGCCCAGCCCGGCGCGTACACCATGAACTTGCCGTCGTCCTGGACGACCGCGAAGTACTTGCTGTTCGGACCGACCCACGACTGCGAGGACCACAGCGGAACCCGCTGGGGGTCGTAGACCACGAAGTTGCCGTCGTCCTGCATCGTCGCCCACGCACCCGCATGACCACCGGTACCGGTCGACCACACCACCACACCGCTGCG